>NZ_JBQFYZ010000005.1:0-206154 GCF_056541905.1 Ruegeria sp. AF5 | reverse complement strand
GCTTTCTGTTTCCCGGATTTCATTCTCATCTCCACTCTCTGATGGTTACGATGAGCCTGAAATCCTCCGCTACGCAATCAACCTAGTCTGTTCCATGGGTGCTGATGGCGGACAACCATCGTTTGCCTTGAACCCGGCTAATGTCGGGGGAATTTGTCTCAAACTTCTTTGAAAAATGAAGGGGAGTGGCAGGTTCAGTGCTTGGTCGCCGAACTTCGAAAACTGGTTGAATGGGCATATTCCGACTCCCTACTCGCCCATCCTGATCATCTGCGCGACTTGAATGCCATCCAGCGTTGCGGATGCAAAGGATTTGAAGCCGAGCATTGGGTGATCCACATCTTGATGATCCTATGGTCTTTTCAATCACGTTTCCGGGGAACTTGCCCCTGATAGCCTTCTGGAATGAAAAACCTTGCGCGCGCTCGGGTGACGGCGTGACCGTCCTGAACGGAGGCGCGCGCATCGACGTGCCGGTCAAGAGGATCGTCCCCGTAGACGCAACCGGTGCCGGAGACCAATTCGCCGCGGGGTTCCTGTATGGAATGGCCACAGGGCGCGATTACGAGACCTGTGCCAGGATCGGCAACGTCTGCGCCCGCGAGGTCATCAGCCATATCGGCCCAAGACCCGAGGCGGATATGCTGGAATTGTTGCGGGAAGAAGGGCTGCTTTGAGTCCGGAGTTGCCGATGCTGCGGCATGCTCGAACTGGTCGATAGTGCTGCAGGCGTGCAATCCCGGGCGGATAGCCGGCCTGAATCTGACCGTGCGCGCCTTTCCCAGCAGGGCTAGGAGTCAGCTTTCTACTCGCCTGAGATGCGCGTGATCGCCCTCTTGGCACGAAGCCCTATTATGGGCTCCTCAATGACGGCCTCCAGCGCTGGCAAAGCTGCACTGGCTGGCGCGCCGATCTTTCCGAGCGTGATTACGACCTCGCGGCGCGCGCGCTTACCGCCAGTTTCAAGAACACCGAGCAGATCAGAGACCGCGCTGGCCGCTTGGGGACCGAACCAGCCCAACATCCGCAGCGTTTCGATTTGCGCTGGTCCTTCCTGCGTCTTGAGGTCTTCCAGTAGGGATGTCACGGTAGTGGTTGGCCTGAGCGCTGCGAGTTTCAACCCGTCGGCCATCTTGCGGTTTAGTTCCTCGTGATCACCGTCCCACTGCATCGGCAGCAGATAGTTTTCGGCAAGCGCCAGCCGATCCTTGTCGCGCGCCCAGGCATACATCAGGTCGTCGGCTTTCCGGCGGTCGCCCAACTGCGCGTGAATCGACGCCGCGGTGATGATCAGGTTCAGCGACTTTTTCGTTCTGGCAGTCGCCTCGTCCAGAATTTCGGCTGCCCTGTGCAACTGCCCTAACGCATAATACGCAGCTGCCTCGACAATAACGACATTGGCGGGCACACTGGGGTCAAGCCGCTTGGCAATCGCAATCTCGTCTAGACCCTGCTCGGGATTGCCCGAAGCGATTAGCGCCCAGGCCATAGTGACATGCGCCTCGGGGTCATTTGGGCCAAGCTCGATCGCCCTGGCCGCTTCTTCGATGGCCATTGCCGAGCGCGCGGCGCCAGTTTCGCCAGTGTTCTGGTCACGGAAGTTAAGCTGCCGCATGGCGCGAATAATGTGCACCATCGACCCGCCTCTGTCGCAGGCTTTTTCAAGATGATCGGGGATCAGAACGGTATAGAGGTGGGCGCGGGAGTTACCGCGAATTTTCTGGTTCCACCGGAACACGCCATCTCGTTGAAAGGCCAGCGCCAGTGCGGCATGGGCACGGCCATAGTCGGGATCAATTTCAATCGCCCTTTCGAAATGATCCACAGCTCGGGCATTGTCGCGTTCGTTGAAGTTCGACATCAACTCCCAGCCACGTTGAAATGCCTCGCGGGCGGCGACGACTTTAGTATCGGCCCGGTTCACCTCCTCGAGTTCGTCGTCGGTCAGTTCAACCTTCAGCGCGTTGATGATCTTCAGTACAAACGCGTCCTGTGCCGCAAAAACATCCGAGGCGTCGCCGTCGAAGCGGTCAGCCCAGACGTGGTTGCCGGTGGTGGCGTCAATCAACTGAGCGTTGACGCGCAATGTGGTGCCCGAGCGCCGCACGCTGCCTTCGAGCACGTATTGCACGCCCAGGGTTTCGGCGACGTCTTTGATGCTCACCGACTTGCGCTTGTAAATGAAGGTCGAATTGCGCGCGATGACGAACAAGCCCGAAACTTTCGACAGGTCGGTGATCAGATCCTCGGTTATCCCGTCGGCCAGAGGTTCCTGTTCGGACTCGCCGCTGAGATTGTCAAACGGCAGAACCGCAACCGAGGCCTTGTCGGGTAACGGCAATGCCATCGCTTCGATCGAGGCCGCTTCGACCTTCACCGGACGGGATTGAAGCCAGTACGCCGCTCCAGCACTGATGGCCAGAAGGCCAAAAAGCGCGGCTATGACCGCGCTTGCTTTACCGTAGCGCCCGCGGGATGGCCGAACGACGGTTGGTTCGGTGCGTCTTGTGGCACGATAAACACGGACAGGCTCGGGGATGTTTTTCAGCGTCTTGTCGCCCAGATCGCCGAACGCCGCCTCAAGCTTGCCGCTGGCATGATCGACGACCGTGCGCGATACCAGCACCGAACCCGGCTCAGCGATGGATTCCAGCCGCGCGGCTACGTTGATGCCATCTCCGAAAATATCGTCGTCCCTGACAACGATATCACCCAGGTTTATCCCGATCCGAAATTGCAGGGCGTCCGGCTCGTCCGCGCGAGGCCTTATCCGGTCCTGCCAGTCCAAAGCGCAGTTCACCGCATCTACGACGCTGGCAAACTCGATCAGATAGCCGTCGCCCATCCGCTTGACGATCCGTCCCCCGTGGCGTTCGACCAATGGCGTGATGATACCTGTGTCGAGCGCCTCGAGCCGGGCAAGAATGCCAGCCTCGTCCTCGTGCATGAGGCGCGAAAAATCGACCAGGTCGGCAACAAGAATGGCTGCTAGGCGCCGCTCCATCCAGAATTCCGCTGTGGTACAAGCTATGCCTTTAAGGTTGCCCTAGCTGTTCGCGTCGTTCAATCCCTTTCGAATATTCGCAAACATCCCAGTCGCGAGCTGCAAACACAAGTCATGGGTAAGCGAAGGCCGAACTGCTGGCTTCGTCTCGCTTAGCGGAACAACCTGAAAAGCGTCCCTAGCGATCAGAGTTCGTTTAGATAGTCGGAAAAAGCCTCGACCACGCGCTCATACACATCGCGCTTGAAGGGCACGATTTCGGCGATCAGCCGGTCTGGCTCCTGCCATTTCCAGCGGGTGAATTCCGGGTGGTCGGTTTCGATGTTGATCTGATCGTCGGCGCCGGTGAAGCGCAGCAGGAACCATTTTTGTTCCTGCCCGCGATAGCGTCCTTTCCAGATGTGGGGCACGATGTCATGGGGCAGGTCATAGGGCAGCCAGCCCGCGGTCTCGGCGATGATTTCGACCAGATCAGCCGTGACCCCGGTTTCTTCCCACAGCTCGCGCAGGGCTGCGTCGCGGGGATCTTCGCCCTTGTCCACACCGCCCTGCGGCATTTGCCAGGCGTCTTGTGGGCCGTCGTTTCGCATGCCCACAAAAACCCTCCCCTCGGTATTCATCAGCATCAGCCCGACGCAGGGGCGATAGGGCAGTTTGGCGATTTCTTCGGGGGTCATGCGCGGCCTCATCGGGTTGTTCCGCCCACCTCTAGCAATCACCGGCGCTACAGCAAAGAGGGTGACGTGGGGTTTCGCGTGACAAAGTTGACGCGAACGTCAATCTAGCGGGCAAATTCAGGAGGGAGAGTTCCGCCATGACTGCGTACCCGAATATGCTGGCCCCGCTGGATCTGGGCTTTACCACGTTGAAAAACCGCGTGCTGATGGGCTCGATGCATACGGGGCTTGAGGAAACCGGCGACTGGAACCGGGTGGCCGAGTTCTATGCCGACCGGGCGCGGGGCGGCGTGGCCCTGATGGTGACGGGCGGGATTGGTCCGAACCTTGAAGGCTCGGTCCTGCCGGGGGCTTCGATGATGGTGAGCGACAAGGACGTGGCACACCATTCCATCGTGACGCAGCGCGTCCATGAAGCGGGCGGCAAGATCGCAATGCAGATCCTGCATGCGGGGCGCTATGCCTACGGGCCGAAATGCGTGGCCCCCAGCCCGGTGAAATCGCCGATCTCTCCGTTCCCGCCCATTGAGCTGGATGAAGAGGGTATCGAGAAGCAGATCAGCGATATCGTCAACGCCGCCGCACTGGCGCAAAAGGCGGGTTATGACGGGGTCGAGATTATGGGGTCGGAAGGGTACTTCCTGAACCAGTTCCTTGTGACCCATACCAACAAGCGCACCGACCGCTGGGGCGGGTCTTATGAGAACCGGATGCGTCTGCCGATCGAAGTTGTACGCCGCACGCGCGAGGCGGTGGGCACCGATTTCATCATCATCTACCGGCTGTCGATGATCGATCTGGTCCCCAACGGCTCGACCCATGACGAGGTGGTGCAACTGGCGCAGGAGATCGAAAAGGCCGGGGCCACGATCATCAATACCGGCATTGGCTGGCACGAGGCGCGGATCCCGACCATTGCCACCAGCGTGCCGCGCGCGGCCTTTGCCTGGGTGACCAAGAAGCTGATGGGCAAGGTGGGGATACCGGTGATCACATCGAACCGGATCAACACCCCCGAGGTGGCCGAAGAGGTTCTGTCGACCGGTTGCGCCGACATGGTCTCGCTGGCCCGCCCGATGCTGGCGGATGCGGATTTCGTGGCCAAGGCGATTGAGGGTGAGGCCGCAAAGATCGCGCCTTGCATTGCCTGCAATCAGGCCTGTCTGGATCACACGTTCAGCGGCAAGCTGACCTCGTGCCTCGTGAACCCGCGCGCCTGTCATGAGACCGAACTGGTGATTGAACCGGCCAAAACGCGCAAATCCATTGCCATTGTGGGCGCAGGTCCTGCCGGACTGTCGACCGCAATGACTGCGGCCCAGCGCGGCCACGATGTTACCATGTTCGACCGCGCTGATGAGGTCGGCGGGCAGCTGAACATGGCCAAGCAGGTGCCGGGGAAAGAAGAATTCTGGGGTCTTGTCGACTGGTACCGCACCATGATGGATGAACTGGGCGTGAAAGTGGAACTGAACCGCGAGGTAGGCGCAGATGACCTGACCGGCTTTGACGAGGTGGTCATCGCCACCGGTGTCAGCCCGCGTGATCCGCAGATACCGGGGCAGGATCGGGACAACGTGCTGAGTTACATCGACGTGCTGCGCGGCAAGGCTGAGGTTGGCAAGTCTGCTGCCGTGATCGGGGCCGGTGGCATCGGCTTTGATGTGTCCGAGTTCCTGCTGGAAGAGGGTCACAGCGCCACGACCGACCTGCCGCTATGGATGAAGGAATGGGGCGTGACGGACCCGGCTGAGCACCGTGCAGGGTTGGCGCCCGAGGGGCCGCAACCCAGCGCCCCCGCACGTCAGGTCACCCTGTTGCAGCGCAAGAAACAGGCGCATGGCAAGGGTTTGGGCAAAACCACTGGCTGGATTCACCGGGCAACGCTGAAGATGAAGAACGTCAATTTCGTGGGCGGCGTGAATTATGAACGCATCGACGATGACGGTCTGCATGTCAGCTTTGGCGAAGAGCGCGCAGACCCGACGGTGATCGCGGCCGATACCATTGTGTTATGTGCCGGTCAGGTGTCCGAACGGTCACTGGCGGACGCGCTGATCGAGCGGGGCATCACCCCCCATGTGATCGGGGGTGCGGATGTCGCCGCCGAGCTGGACGCCAAGCGCGCGATCAATCAGGGCACGCGGCTGGCGGCGAAGTTCTGATCGCCCCGGTTTAGCGTTTCCTAGTCGGACAGCGCGAGTTTTGCACCCAGTGCGCCAAAGGCCGTTGCAAAACTCCGCCTGATCCACTTCATCACCGTTGGACGGCGGATCACATAGTCGCGGGCCAGTGCTGCGCAGCCCCCGTATCCGACGAAGACAACAAAGGTCATGCCCATAAAGGCCAGTGCCAGCTGGATCAGCGCACCCCCTGCGTTCGCCGTGTCGGCTGGCAGGAACTGCGGCAGAAACGCCAGAAAGAACAGCGACAGCTTGGGGTTCAGCACGTTGATGAGCGTTCCCGTGATGGCAATCTTAAAACTGCTTTTCGCGGTCTTGTCGGCGGTGACATCCAAGGCGCCGCCACTCCTGAGGATGCCCCACGCCATGTAGAAAAGGTAAATGACACCAAGGTATTTCACGAGCTGAAACGCCACGGCACTGGTGTGCAGCAATGCGGCAAGCCCGACGATACTGGCCACGGCAGCGGGAACGATTCCCACTGTGCATCCGACCGCGGCGGCAACGCTGGCCCGGAAACCGCGGCCAAGGCCAACGGCCAGTGTGTAGATGACACCGGTGCCTGGCAGCAGCACGACGATCATGGATGTGATGAAGAATTCCAGTGACATTCAAACCCCCTGCAAATGCGCGCAGGGTCGCGAACATCCGCGAAGATGTAAATAGCGATCGGTCCGGGAACAGGGGTTGCGGCCCGGTGTCGCCGCTGGGCGTGGTGGTGAAACTTGGCTTTGAAAAGGGTTTTCGGGGTACCGTGCCCCCGGCCAAAAGACCGACAAGGACGGAGACGGAGAAAACGGATTTCCTGACCCCCTCTGTCGTCACAAAAATGCCATTCTAAGATGAACAGAAACGAAGGATTGCGCGGAAAATGCAGTATCGCAGGGTTCGGGGCCGGTTTGGAAACCACTGTTTCTGCGTTTCTGATACGCAAACGATCCGATTCAAATCCCTGATATTATCCCATGTATGCCCCGATTCCGCCCAGATTCAGAGCGATAGTCGGGTTGGAAATCAAGATCTGGGGAACGAGAATGGACCGACTGACCGAAATGGAAGCCTTCGCCAATGTGGTGGACCAGGGTGGCTTCACCGATGCGGCCAAGAAGATGGGCATCTCCAAATCGGCCGTGTCCAAACACGTCTCGAGCCTCGAAGCGCGTCTGGGAGCCCGGCTGCTGAACCGCACCACGCGCCGGGTGTCGCCGACGGAAATCGGCCTGGCCTATTATGACCGCGCGCGTCGCGTTCTGAATGATGCGGGTGAAGCGGATTCGCTAGTCACATCGATGCAATCGGCTCCGTCCGGTCTGCTGCGCATCAGCGTTGCCACGGATTTCGGCGTAAATCACCTGTCGCCGGTCCTGTCCGATTTCCTGGCCGTCTACCCCGACATCACCGTGAACATGGTTCTGAACAACCGCTATGTCGAACTGATTTCCGAGGGATTTGACGTGGCCGTGCGCATCGGAGAGCTGGAAGACAGCACGTTGCGCGCCCGCAAGCTGACCGAAACGGTCAAACGCATGGTCGCCGCGCCCAGCTATATCGAACGGTTCGGGCGCCCGCAGAAGATCGACGATCTGAACGAACACAAGCTGCTGCACTATTCCAGCCAGTCGTCGGGCAATGTCTGGAAGCTGACCGCACCGTCCGGCGAAAAGCGTCAGGTGCGTACCGCGGGCTGGCTGAGCGTGAATGACGGCCAGTCGCTGCTGAACGCAGCCATCTCGGGGCTGGGGATCGCGTATCTGCCCAGCTATCTTTATGCCGAAGCGTTGAAGTCGGGGCGGGTTGTCGATGCCATGCCGTCCCTGCCGGACGAGGTACAGGGCATTTACGCCGTTTATCCGCCCGGCCGCTTCACACAACCCAAAGTACGGGCCTTCATCGATTTTCTGGTCGATGCATTCGAAGACAAAAGCCCGATGGATTGGTAGTTTCTCCCTGAAGACCAACCTTAGGCCCGCATGTCAAAGTGCGGGCCTTTTTTTATGAACCGATCACCGTCAGGCCGATGGATCGCGCGGAAGAGCGCAGGCTTTCCATCAACACGTTCTGACCCGGCGGCGGCGTTTCGGCATTGCGCGCCAGCAATGCGATATCGCGATTGGCATTGGGAATGGACAGCGGGCGCAGCCGCACTTCGTCGCGGTAAATGCCCTGTCTGCGGGCAAACAGATCCGGCAGAACCGCAACCCCGACCCCCGAGGCCGCCATCAGGACAATGGAATCAAGCGTTGTGCCTTCATATTCATCCGAAACCACACCGCCGCATTCCGCTGCCAGCGCATAGACGATGCGCGACAGGCGGTGACTTTGGTCAAGGGTCAGGAACAGCCGGTTCTGCAAGTCGGCGGCACTGACGCCTTGTGGGTCCTGCGCCAGAACGTCGTCAACGGCCACCGCGACCCAGAGGGGTTCGTTGAACAAACGGTGCTGCACGGTATTGGGGTGATCTTCGGGCGTTGACAGGATCAGATCAAACCGACCGGATTTCAGACCCTGTTCCAGATCGCGGGTGTTTTCCTCGCGCACGACAATGCGCAACCCCGGGCGCAGGCGGTGCACCTCTTTGATGGCTTGCGGCAGCAGGTACGGCCCGATCGAAGGCAAAACGCCCAGTCGCAACCTTCCTCCGACAGGCATATCGTTGGTCATGGCGTGGCGCAGGTCCTTGACCTCGGCAAGGATCTTTTGCGCGCGCGAGATGAACTCTTCCCCCTTTGTCGTCACCTGAATTCCGCCGCGGTTGCGGTCAAAGATCCGAACGCCAAGCTCTTGTTCTACGGTCGCAATTTGCGCTGACAGGCTGGGTTGGCTGACATTCAGCACCTCGGCGGCCAAACTGAACCGCCCGAGGCGGCTGACCGTGACGATGTATTCCAATTGGCGCAAGGTTGGACGCATTTCATAGCCTGAAACTATGTTAAACTTAAAAAGATAGTATTTGGCGAAATCAATTTTGCAAGGCACCTAGCCCTGAAACGAGGGATCAGGAGTCAAGTATGCCCGGAGTGATCGAGACGCTGTCCAGCAATCTGCTGGTGCCCACCATTTTGTTTTTTGCCCTAGGGCTTCTGGCGGCTTTTGTGCGCAGTGATTTGTCTATCCCGGCGGGCGCGGCCAAGTTCATGTCGCTTTACCTGCTGCTGGCCATCGGGTTCAAAGGCGGTGCCAGCCTGGCCGCGCATGGCATCCACCTGCAACTGTTCCTGACCCTGCTGGGCGGCGTGGCCCTGTCCTTTACCATCCCCTTCGTGGCCTTTGCCCTGCTGAGGGTTATGACACGTCTGGATGCGTTGAATGCAGCGGCGGTCGCAGGGCATTACGGCTCGATTTCGATTGTCACCTTTGTCACCGCCACCAGCCTGTTGGATCTGGTAGGTCTTGCCCATGACGGGTTCATGGTGGCGGTTGCGGCAGCGATGGAGGTGCCGGCCATTCTGTCGGCGCTGTGGCTGGCGCACAAGACCGGCGGCAACGGCGTCAAGGATGACAAGCTGTGGCGTGATCTGCTGGCCAATGGATCGATTGTGCTGCTGACCGGAGCGTTCCTGATCGGGGCCATTACCGGGGGTGAAGGTATGCAGATGATCGCGCCTTTCATCGTTACGCCCTTCACTGGCATCCTGTGCTTGTTCCTGCTGGATATGGGGCTTTCGGCGGGACGCAGCCTGATCAGCAATCGCGACAAACTGTCGGTTGGCCTGTTCGCCTTTGGTGTATTGATGCCCCTGATCGGCGCGCTGATGGCCTGGGCCGTCGGTGCGGTGATCGGATTGCCGCAAGGCAGCCTGTTCCTGTTCATGGTGCTGTCAGCCTCGGCGTCTTATATCGCGGTTCCGGCTGCCGTGAAAATTGCACTGCCGAAGGCCGAGGCCGGGATTTATCTGACCCTGTCGCTGGGTGTGTCGTTTCCGTTCAACATCACGGTCGGATTGCCGCTGTACCTGTGGTGGGTCAGTTGACGAGCAAGACCGCCTCGACCCGGCGGTTCAGTTCGCGTCCTTCGGGGGATGCGTTCGAGGTAAGCGGGGACAGATAGCCGACGCCCTGCGCCTCGATCCGGTCGGCGGCCACGCCATGCGCATCAATCAGACGGGTGCGGACCGACTCGGCCCGAACTTTGCTGACCGCGATATTGGCCTGCAACGCGCCGGTGTTATCGGTATGCCCCACCAGCGCCAGTCGCATCTTGGGGTTTTCGGCCAGATACCCGGCCAGCAGGGTCAGTGAGGCATATGTCCCCTCGTCCAATGCAACCTCACCGGTTGGAAAATGCAGATCGTCCAGTATCACGTGACCCGATGTCGCCAGCGCCTCAAGCAGCCCGCCCGACCCCTCGACAGCCTGTTCGATCACGACCGGAACAGGGTCCGGTGCATTCTGGGGTGTGACGCGGATCATCTGAACATACCCGTCCGGGGGGTTGCGGCTGACCAGCAGGCTGAGGGCAACAGGCCCCTTGGTGGCCGACAGGAAACGGTAATCCTGAATGGCGACATACATGTCCGGGGTCGGAACGACCTCGGTGCCAAAGCGGAAATCGAAGCCGCCACAGGCGCGGGCATCACATTCGAACAGAATCTTGTAGCCCTGCGCCTCGATCTGGTCGCGCAGCGGGGTCAGAAGCTGAAGGGTTGTGCTTGAGCCCGCCTGAAGCCGCCACGTGTAGCGTTCAACCCGACCTTCGAGGGTGTCAGCAGGCACCGCGCCATTCGCATAAGGCCCCGTTGGCAGGTCATAGCTGTCCAGCGGCGAGGTACGGTCGCTGATCTGGCGGGCGCTGGCTGGCAGGGTCAGGTCCTGCGCCAGAACCGGCCCCGCCAGCAGCGTGGCGATAAGGGCGGCTGATCGGATCATCGAAACTGCGCGTGATACTCGGGGTTGGGTACCATTGCCGTGGCACTGGCCACCCGGTTGGACATGTTGAAGAACCCGGCAACATTGGCGATGTCCCAGATGTCGCGGTCGGAAAAGCCTGCGTCGCGCAGGTTCTGGCGGTCGGGCTCTTCGATCTCGGCGCTGGCGGTTGTCATTTTGGCGGCAAAGTCCAGCATTGCGCGCTGCTGGGGCTCGATCGGGGCAACACGGTAGTTCATCACCAGCATCTCGCCCAGTTGCGGGTTGCCCGAAAGCTGCCGGACCGCCGCACCATGCGCGACCAGACAGTAGAAGCACTTGTTGATCGACGACACGACTACGGCAATCATCTCGCGCTCCAGCTTGGACAGGCCGCTGTTGGCCAGCATCAGATCGTTATACATCGCCGTGAACGTGTTCAGCTTGTCGATATCGAAGGCGTTTGCCTTAAGCACATTCGGCACCATGCCCAGCTTTTCGACACAGATATCGAAATATTTCTGCGTTTCCGGCGGCAGTGGATCGACCATGGGCAGGTTCAGCGCGGTGGGCATGTCTTTCTGTGTCATGGCGACCCCTTTTGTTCAGACAAGGTGACGGTAATGGTATTCACTGGCGATCTCCATCCCGAGGGCGCAATAGAGACCATTGGCACCTTCATTGGCCTTGGTGCAGATCACACTGAAGGTTTGAGCACCGTTGTCACCTGCCCAAATCGCCGCGGCGCGCATGGTCCACTGACCCAGCCCCTGACGGCGGTGCGCGGGCAGGATTTCAAGCGCATGCAGCATCGCGACATCGCCATGCATCGCCACGAAGGCTGCCCCGCTGGGTTGGTCGTTGTGGCGCAGCAGCAGACCGGTTTTGGGACCCTTCGCGCGCTCCATCACCGCCAGACGTTCGGGCCCGATCCCACCAGCCGCCCAGATTTCGCGCATGATTTCAAGCGGCTCCCAGACCGAAAACACCATGACCGGAGGGATCGGCTGATCGGTGAGGTGAGAGACGGGGCACGTATAGATGTTGACCGGATCAAGGATGTCATATCCCCGTTGCGCCAGCTTTGCATCCAGCGCCTCATCCCCCGGGCGCAGGCAGAAGATGGATTTCTGCCCCATGGCCTGCATCGCGGCCTCGGCCGCGTCGATATCTGCATCGCTGGCCCGGGCCAGCGCATTGGCCGCAGAAACACGCGAGCCGCCGCCCTGCCCTTCGCGCAGCTGAAACGGCCCCAGCCTGCGATACCGCGCGGCAGGCCATGTGCCGTCGACGATGTCCGCCCAATCGCCGCTCAAAGCGCAAGCTCTTTCGCCAGACGGGTCATGGCCGCGTCAATCCGACTGCCATCGGTGCCGCGTACCACCACGTTGGCCCCAAAGGCCCCGTTGATCTGAAACGGATAGCAGCCGATGGACAGATCGCTGAAATCTTCGGCCAGCGCGGACAGGTTTGCGGCGATATCGCCTTCGCCCCGGTCCACGCGCAGGGTTTGCGACAACAAGGGGCTGCCACCGGTCAGTGTGGGCAGGACGCTGGCGACCATAGCCTGAAACACCAGCGGTACCCCGGCCATCACATGCACGTTCTTCAGGGTGAAACCCGGCGCCGTCGAGACCGGATTGTCGATCAATGTCGCGCCATCCGGGATACGCGCCATGCGCAGGCGGGCAGCGTTCAGTTCCAGCCCGGATTTGTCGTAATGCGCCTGCAACAGCGCGCGCGCGTCGTCGCGAACGTCAATCGGGGTGTCAAAGGCGCGCGCAATACAATCGGCGGTGATATCGTCATGGGTCGGGCCGATGCCGCCGCTGGTAAAGACGGTGTCGTGGGTGTCAGACAGCGCTTTGACCGCCGCTTCGATGGCGGGGGCGTCATCGCTGACGATGCGGACCTCTTTCAGATCGATGCCGTGTTTTGCCAGCTCCTGCGCCAGATAATGCATGTTTGCATCGCGGGTGCGGCCCGACAGGATTTCATCCCCGATCACCAGCATTGCTGCGGTTGGATTGGCCATGGCGCGGACTCCTCTTGATCGTCTTCAGGGGCAGGTATAGGCCGTGAGACATGCGTTTTGGAACCCCTCTTGTCCCCGCCCGCCTGATCCGTCGCTACAAACGCTTTCTGGCCGATTGCAGGCTGGATGACGGGCGCGAAGTGACCGCCCATTGCGCCAATCCGGGATCCATGATGGGGCTGGCTGAACCGGGCCAGTTGATCTGGCTTGAGCCCAATGACGACCCGAAGAAAAAGCTGAAATTCGGCTGGCGGCTGGTGGATCACGAAAACGGGCATTTCACCGGGGTCGATACTTCCGTCCCGAACCGCGCCCTGCGGGCAGCGCTTGAGGCGCGCGAGATCCCCGAGCTGGCCGCTTATGACACTGTCCGGCCCGAGGTGAAATACGGGCAAAACAGCCGTATCGATTTCCTGCTGAGCGGCCCCGGCCTGCCAGATGCCTATATCGAGGTCAAAAGCGTGACGCTGTCCCGCCAGCCCGGTCTAGCCGAGTTCCCCGACAGCGTCACCGCGCGCGGCACCAAACATCTGGGCGAGCTGGCACAGATGGCGGCGCAGGGGCACCGGGCGATCATGCTGTACCTGGTGCAACGCACCGATTGCGACCGGTTCGCGCTGGCCGCGGATATCGACCCGGCCTATGCGGCGGCGTTTGAGGTCGCGCAGGCGCAAGGGGTAGAGCGGATGATTTGCGGGACGCGGATTGCGCCGGATGGGGTTTGGGTTGACGTCAGTACCTTTCCAGTAATCAACCAGCATGACCCTGGCCTGCTGACGTAGCCCAAAATGCGCGCGATTGACTAAGGAGCACTGATTGAGACTGTTTGGCGCGCGTCTAAGACGCAGCAACCGCTTGTGCCATGAGTTTCAAATGCCTCATATCTGTACCGCAGCACCCTCCTATCACTGAAATTGACGGGTTGTTATGCACGACGTCCGCAATCTCTTGCCCAAGCACATGGGGGTCACCTTCGTCTAATTCCTCGGCCTCATCCAGTTCCGCATGAGAGCAACTTGATGCGTTTGCGACAACGCCTCTTAGTCTTGGATGGCGATTTAGCGCATCGGAAAAGTGGGTCGGATGGGCACAATTGACCATGAAGAACTGCGCAGCCGCATCCGTGGCGACATCGATTTGATCCAGCGCGTCTACAAGCTTTGTTCCATCAGCCAGACACCCGTCGGTTTCAACTACCAATGACATCACTATCGGTAGTCCCAAATCCTGCGCAGCCAGAATGCAGCCCGCTGCTTCGCTAGGTCTGTTGAACGTATAAGCTGTCACCAAGTCGACGCTGGTTTGTTTCAAAACGGCAAGCTGCGCACTGTGATACTGACGGGCATCATCGATCGACATGGCCGGAACGTCCGCATAGGGATCGTGGCGTGGGCCGACGCAGGCAGAAACCAAAACGTCATCTCGACCAGCGCTCTGACGCACGTCTTCCATTAACGCGACAGCATCCCGGTTTATTTCATCCAGTTGTTCGGCATCGTAACCCAGAGGAGCAGCCCGATCAGCATTGGCCATCCAAGTCGGTGCATCAAGTATACAACCCACTTCCATCTCGCCCGCCAACTGAACAAGCGCGTGCATCTGACCTGCCAGGACAGAACGGGTTTCTGGGTTCTCTAGCAATGGAAATGAGGCAAATCCCGGCAAATCTATGCCGTGGTTAAAGATCAGATCCGTGCCAGTTCCGGCAAAAACCAAATACTTTTTGTCTGTCTCGTGCGGGAGCTGTCGTGGCACTTCAGTGCGCTCCTTTAGTTGTTGGAGTTCATCGCAACAATAACAGGGCAGAGGCTGTCTGTGAAATTTGCTGTGTAAACTGAACAAACGCCAATCCGTTATGCGTCAACGCAATGGTCGATGGGTCAAACCGGATTTGAAACCTAACTTCAGTTCAAGTTCTTGAACTCTCGTGGTTCTGCCCCATGTGCCGCCTGATACACTGCGCCCTCTGGTACTTTCTGCACAAGCAGCGTAAAAGAAGTGCCGCGCGTAACAATTGGAGCTTTGCGTCGATGAAAGAGCATCGTGGCCGTCTGACCAAGGACGGTATCCGCATCTATGAACAGGGTGATTTTGCCGGGATGCACGCGGCGGGCGCTCTGGCGGCGCGGATATTGGATGATATCGCCGCGCATGTCTTTCCCGGTCAGACCACGGGTGCGCTTGACGGGCTGATCACGCAGATGGTCGAGGATGCGGGCGCGACCTCGGCCACGATCGGCTATAAAGGATATGAGCACGCCAGCTGCATCAGTGTGAACCATGTGGTTTGCCACGGTATTCCCAGTGACAAGAAGCTGAAGGATGGCGATATCCTGAACATCGATGTGACCGTCATCGTGGATGGCTGGTTCGGTGACACCTCGCGCATGTATGTGGCGGGCAAGCTGCCGCGCAAGGCCGAGCGTCTGATCCAGGTAACCCATGACGCGCTGTTCAAGGGCATCGAGATGGTCAAACCGGGCAACACGTTCGGCGATATCGGCCATGCCATTCAGGCCTATGTCGAAGCGCACCGGATGAGTGTTGTTCGCGACTTTTGCGGGCACGGTCTGGGCCGCGTGTTCCACGCACCGCCGAATGTGCTGCATTATGGCCGCCCCGGCACAGGCGCGGTTCTTGAGGAAGGCATGTTCTTTACCATCGAGCCGATGGTCAATCTGGGCCGCCCCGAAACCAAGACGCTGGCCGATGACTGGACCGCTGTGACCCGCGACAAGTCGCTGTCGGCACAGTTCGAGCATTCGGTGGGCGTAACGGCAAATGGGGTCGATATCTTTACCCTGTCACCGGGCGGCAAGTTTCACCCGACCTATTCGTCCTGATCGGCGACCTGTTCGCGCAGGAGTTTCAGCAGCATCGTCTCAGCCCCCCAAGGGGTAACCGCATCGTGGATGAACACCGGCGCGCGCAGGGGGTTGGGGTCAGGTTTCGTCGTAACCTCGGCGTCGCGGGAGACTGTCCAGACAAAGGGTGTCAGAGCATGGTCCATGGCTGCACCCTAGCACAGTTGGGGGTCAGAGTCCCAACAGCGGGTGCGCCTGTGACATATCCGTGATCACCTCGGCCCCAAGATCGGCCAGCCTGTCACCACCGCCATGCGGCGCGTAGGCCAGACAGCGCATATTGGCCCGGATTGCGGCCGTAACGCCATTGTGGCTGTCTTCGATGACCACAGGGGCCTGTGCGCCAAAATTCTCGGCCGCCAGTTGGAACATCTTTGGATCAGGCTTGCCGGTGCCAAGCACATGGGCCGAGAACATCACATCTTTGAACCGGTCCCAAAGCCCGTTCTGGCCCAGCGTGATCTGCATCTTGTCCGGACTGCCGTTTGAGGCCACGCAATAGGGGATGCCCCGCTGATCCAGCGCCGCAAGCAGGTCCGCGACACCAGATACCAAAGGCACACCGGCGCGCAGGCGGTCGTAGGTTTCGGCATAGACCTGATCAATCCAGTCTTCGGGCAGATCAGCGCCCATTCCACGCGCCTTGTCGCGCACCCCAACCATGGTTCCGCCCACAAACAGGGACATGCATTCGGGCAAGGTCAGGTGCAGGCCATAGCCCGCCAGATTGTCCGCCAGCACCTGGTTCGAGATCACCTCGCTGTCGACCAGAACACCATCGCAATCGAAAATGACCAGATCATGCACTTTGATCACCGTTCCGCATCAATGAGATATACGTGTCGCCATATTTGCGGCTGTCGTGCACCGTGAACCCGGCCGGAGCCTGCATCCGTGAGTTTTCTTCCCAAACCAGCAGCGCATCATCCGCGATCCAGCCATTGGCCAGCGCGTCAATGGCTTTCTGTCCCATGGCCTTTCCATAAGGCGGATCCAGAAAAATCAGATCGTAGGGCGCGCCCGGATTTTCGCCCAACCGGGTTGCATCGCGGCGGATCAGGTCTGTGCGCCCGGCACTGCGGGTCAGGTCGATATTCTTGCGGATCAAACCCTGCGCCACGCGCCCGTCATCAACAAAGGTGACATGTGCCGCACCGCGTGACAGTGCTTCGAGCCCGAGCGCCCCGGTGCCAGCAAACAGGTCCAGCACGCGCAGGCCGTCGAAATCGATCTGATGGGCCAGCACGTTGAACAGGCTTTCGCGCACCCGGTCGGTGGTCGGGCGCAGATGCGCGCCCGCATCGCCTTTGCCGACGGGGGTCAGGGCGCGACCGCGGAACTCTCCAGCGATGATCCTCATGCCTTGAGCAGCGATTTAAGGTCTGCATCAGGGTCGGCCACGACAGCCGGGTCGGCCGTTTTTCCCATTTCGATCAGGCGTTTGCCGACCATATAGGCGCGCGGATCGTTCATCGCGTCGACCGCAATCAGTTTATCCCCGTTGTAGTACCAGAAGGATACGGTCTGCCCGTCGCCCTGCCGGGTCACCACGCGGTCATATCCGGTGTTCAGACCCGCGATCTGAAGCTTGACCTCGTATTGATCCGACCAGAACCACGGGGTTGCCACATAGTCCTTGGCCGCACCCAACATGTTCTGGGCCACGATCTCGGCCTGATCAATGGCATTGGGGACGCTTTCCAGACGGATGCGGCCTTCGCCATGCGGAAAGGAGGCGCAATCGCCAGCCGCCCAGATCGACGGGTCGGACGTGCGGCCTTGGGCGTCGGTTCTGATGCCGTTGTCCAGGTCCAGCCCCGCCATCTCGGCCAGTTGGGTTGCGGGTGCAATGCCGACGCCAACCACAACGAAATCAACGTCCAGCTTTGTTCCGTCAGTCAGAACCGCACCGGTGACCTTGCCGTTTTCGCCGATCAGATGATCCAGCCCGACGCCTTCGCGGATGTCAGCGCCGTATGCACTGTGCAACGCGCGGAAATAGTCGCTGGTCTCGGGCGCTGCGACACGTTGCAGGATACGGTCGGCCATCTCGACCAGAGTGACCTTGACGCCGCGCTTGGCACATACGGCGGCAGCTTCGAGGCCGATATACCCGCCGCCCACGATCAGCGCGCGGGCGCCTTCGGTCACTTTGGGCTCCATCTCGTCGATATGGGCCAGATCGCGCACCACATGCACACCGTCCAGATCGCCACCAATCGCTGCGGGCAGGCGGCGCGGGTCAGACCCGGTGGTCAGCGCCAGTTCGTCGTAAGAGATAACCTCATCCCCCAGGGTGACCGTTTTGGCCTTGGGGTCGATACCGGTGACGCGCTGACCCAAACGCAGGGTGATGTTGTTTTCCGTGTAAAAACTTTCGGGCCGCAGGAACAGACGCTCAAGCTCCATCTCGCCCAGCAGATAGGCTTTGGACAGGGGTGGGCGTTGATAGGGCAGATGCGGCTCGGCCCCGATCAGAGTGATCTCACCCGCAAACCCGTCCTTGCGCAGACGAGCCACCAAAGAGGCGCCTGCCTGCCCCGCGCCGATCACGACAATATGGTTCATGCTTTGCCTACCCCGTAGTTTTCAAGTGGTCACCGTGTTCAGACCACCTATATTGCGGCTAAGCACATTTCTGCAAATCCAAACGACAGGAGCTGAATAATGATTTCAACAGGAGATACCCTGCCCGAAGCAACGCTGATTCAGATGGGCGCGAACGGGCCGGAAGAGGTGCGGATTTCAGACAAGACCAAAGGCCGCAAGGTGGTGATCTTTGCCGTGCCGGGGGCTTATACCGGCACCTGCACGACCGCCCATGTGCCCAGTTTCATCCGCACGAAGAAACAGTTTGACGCCAAGGGCGTGGACGAGATCCTGTGCCTTTCGGTCAATGATCCGTTTGTGATGCAGGCGTGGGGGCAATCCACGGGCGCGACCGAGGCGGGGCTGACCATGGTGTCGGACGCAGCGGCAGAGTTCACCAAGGCCATCGGCATGGATTTCGACGCGCCGCCCGTGGGGCTTTTCGCGCGGTCCAAGCGGTATGCAATGCTGGTCGAGGATGGCACGGTCACCGTGCTAAATATGGAAGAAAACCCCGGCGCCTGCGAGATTTCCGCCGGTGAAGGCCTGTTGGATGTGATCTGATTTTGATCGGCCCCGGTCCGACCGGGGCCTTTCGCCGCCAAATTAACTTGTAGCACCGCCCCAGAGCGCGAATACTTGGCGTATTCACACGGGGAGTTTTTTCATGAAACTTAACGCGTTCTACATAGTACTGTCCGGCGCGGCCCTTTTGGCGGCCTGTGGACCGGCCCCAACTCCGCAACAGCAAGCTGCACGCCAGCACGAAATCGCCTGTCTGGGCGGAACGTTGGGCGGGGCGCTGATCGGGGGCGCAATCGGCAACCAGTTTGGTGGCGGATCAGGCAAGACGATCCTGACCGCAGCGGGCGCTGCCGCTGGCGGCATCGAAGGTCAGAGATTCGCGTGCTGAGGAGGTCGATATGAAACAGCTAAGCCTAGTGATGTTCATGGTGGCTTTGGCCGGTTCGGGTCACGCCGAAAGCGTGGCTGAACTGCACGAAAACGAGTTGAAGGCCATCGACGCCAACAATGACGGGTTCCTGTCCAAAGACGAGTTCGATGCTTTCTCGGATTACGCCTTTCAGACGATGGACGAAGACAGGAACGGCACTTTGGGTCAGGCCGAGGCCAAACCGTTCATGGACATCAAACTGTTCCGCAGCGCTGACCGAAACGGCGACAACGTAATCTCAAGACCTGAATTTGACACCCAGATGGGCGCGGATTTCCAGTCCGCCGATCAGAACGGGAATGGTCAGCTTGATTAACAGCAGGAGTTTGGGATGAACAAATGGCTCGGTTTGACAGCGCTGGCGCTGGTTGCGGCCTGTGACGTGCCGCAGGCCCCGTTGGTGACAGGCCCGGACGGGCAGGCCCGCATTCAGATCAACCTGTCTGGCCTGACCTGCTATGAAACCAAGTGTATGGATATCAACCCGGCCGCGCGCAGTGTGCGCCAGATCGGAAACAAGACCACGGGTATTCCAAGAGCGATTGACGTCAGCGACGGCACTGTCACGCCTGCCGAGTTCCGGCAGATGGGCACTGCCGCATCGCTGGCCGGCGGTGAAGGGTCAGGCCGCAACGATCGCTAGCACAGACTGTCCATCTTGCGGGCCAGTTTCGCATCCAGCGAGGACAGGCCACCCACATCATGGGTGGACAAGACAACCTCGACCGTGCGGTAGACATTGAACCATTCGGGGTGATGGTTCCACTTCTCGGCCCAGATTGCCACCTGTGTCATCCAGCCGAAGGCGTGGACGAAATTGTCGAAAATGAAGGTCTTGGTGATCGCATCGCGGCCTTCAACCATGGTCCAACCGTTTTTGAACAGCGGATCCAGCAGCGGGCCACGGGTTTCGGTCGACAAGAGTTCGGTCATTGCTGTTCCTCCGGGTTCGATTTCCTGAACGGGCCGTAATCCGTCAGAATCTCGATCTCTTCTTCCACTGCGTGGCCTTCGGCGTCCAGATATTTCTTGACCGCATCGGCAAAACCCGGATCGCCGACCCAATGCAAGCTATGCGTGAGTGTTGGCAGGTACCCTCGCGCCAGCTTGTGTTCGCCCTGTGCGCCTGCCTCGACCCGGGCCAGACCTTGGGCAATGGCAAAGTCGATTGCCCTATAATAGCACAGTTCGAAATGCAGGCAGGGATGATGTTCGATGCAACCCCAATAACGCCCAAAAAAGGTTTCACGGCCGATGAAGTTCAACGCACCCGCAATGGGAAAGCCATTCCGTTCGGCCAGCACAAGGGCCATGTCATCTGCCATTGTGTCCTGTGCAATATCAAAGAACTTCCGCGTCAGGTAGGGTGAGCCCCATTTGCGCGATCCGGTGTCCTGATAGAACCGCCAGAACGCGTCCCAGTGTTCGGGGCGCAGCTGGTCACCGGTCAGAGTGTGGATCTCGCCGCCAAAACCACAGGCCTGCGTACGTTCTTTCCGGATAGTTTTGCGCTTGCGCGACGACAGCGCGCTCAGGAAGTCGTCGAAATCCGCATAGTTATCGTTCAGCCAGTGAAACTGCTGCGATCGGCGCAGCATCAGGCCCATCTGTTCGCCAACAAGGGCTTCGTCTTCGGTACAGAAGGTCGCGTGAAGGGACGAGACCCGGTTGTCAGCTGCAAGCTGCACCGCCCCCTGAACCAGCGCCGACATGCCGATCCGTTCATAGCCCGGACGCACCAGAAACCGCCGCCCGGTTGCCGGGGTGAACGGCACCGCGATTTGCAGTTTGGGGTAATACCGCCCGCCCGCGCTTTCATAGGCATGGGCCCAGCTGTGATCGAAGATATATTCACCCTGGCTGTGCGATTTGGCATACATCGGGGCCGCCGCGATCAACATCCCGTCATGATAGGCGGTCAGGTATTGCGGCTGCCAGCCGGTGCCACGCCCGACCGAGCCGCTGTCCTCCAGCGCCAGCAAAAAGCGATGTGTGGTAAAGGGACCAAGCGGCCGCCCGCCATCGGCAGCTTCGGGGCAGGCGCAGGCATCCCACTCTGCCTCTGAAATCTGCGACAGAGCGCCCAGTACCTGAATCTCGATCTGTGCCTGATCCATATGTCCTCCGCGCCTGTCCTTTATCTGTGACCGCACGGAGGGGGTTCAAGTCGAATGCGCGGCCAAATAGCCTTCGAAGGTCACATTGTCGGCAACCTTGCGGGCTTCTGCCTCTTGTTCGGGCGACCGGATTGTCCAACACAGGATCGGCACGCCCCGCGCCTTGAGTTCCGCCACGCGGGGGCGCGACAGGTCTGCGGCTTCGTGGCTGATGAAACTGGCGCCGACACGGTCGAAATCCGGGATATCGCGCAAGTGATCGCAGACGCTTTGCGGCAAAAGCTCGACACTGGGCTCATACGCGCAGGTCGTGATCCCGCGCGGCAGATGCGGGGCCAGCCGCGCCAGTTCAGCGACCGAGTTGGGATTGAAGGACATCAGGGCCACCGGGCCTTTGTAGCCCTGCAACGCGCGTACGGTGTCGCGTTCAAGCGCGCCCACCTTCGTGCCCATCGCCCCGTCCTGATCCTTTAATTCGATCAGCAACGGCACCCGGCCCGCGACAATGTCCAGCACATCATCCAGTGTCGGAATGCCGTCATCCCCATGCAGAAGCGGCGTGCCAGAGGCGGCAAGTGCCGTGACCTGCTGAATGGGTCCCGACTGCCCGGTCAGGCGGGTCATGTCGTAATCGTGAAAGACCATTGCCTGGTCATCCGATGTCAGCTGAAGATCGATCTCGATCCCGTAGCCAGCCTCAATCGCGGCACGAATGGCCGCCCGGCTGTTTTCCGGGCGGTTCTTGGTAATGTCATGCAGCGCCCGATGCGCAATCGGGGCTTGCAAAAACACATCTGGTAGGGGCGGCGTCATTCGATTTCGAAGATGCCTTCAATCTCGACCGCGACACCCAGCGGAAGCGACGCCGCGCTGACGGCGGAACGCGAGTGGCGACCGGCATCGCCCAGCGCTTCGACCAGAAAATCGGACGCGCCGTTGATCACCTGCGGCTGTGCCGTGAATTCAGCGGTCGAGTTCACGAATCCGGTCAGCTTGATCACGCGGACCAGCTTTTCGATATCGCCGCCACAAGCCGCCTTGACCTGTGCCAGCAGGTTGATCGCGCAGACACGCGCCGCCGCAGCCCCGGCTTCGACGTCCAAGTCATCGCCCAGTTTACCGGTGATCAGCTTGTCAGTCTTCGAAATCTGGCCAGATACGTACAGGATATTGCCGACACGCACGAAAGGCACATAGTTGGCCGCAGGCGCGGGCGCGTCTTCCAGCGTTACACCGAGGCTTTCCAGTTTTGCAGCGATGCTCATTGCGAAGGTCCTTCCCTAATTTCAACTCTGCCGGACGCTAACCGGGAAGCACGGATTGGGAAAGACGGAAACCGGCAAATTTCGGCCTTCCTGCGATCTGAGCGTATCTTTACTGAAAACTCACTGTTGATCGACGGTCACTTTACCCCACCGTGATGAACAGGTTACACGCAAGGTGTTTCATTTAAGACCTGAAACGACTATGTGACTGCAACTTGTGCCACCCCGGCACGTGGATTTTGGTGGATTATTGATTGAATGTCCGGCGGGCGCATGTGCCGGGGCCATTTAGGAGAAACAAAGATCGTGTCGAGCAGATTTCGCCTGAAACACCTTGTTTTACTGTCGGTCATGACCCTTGTGTCCGCTTGTGCAACGACGCCGCCCGAGGGTGCCTCGCGCAGTGATGTGTTTGATCCGTATGAAAATGCGAACCGGGGAATTCACAAGTTTAATCTGGGTGTTGACCGGTTCCTGTTCCGGCCGGCCTCGAAAGGCTATGTCAAAATCGTCCCTGACCCGATGGTGACCAGTTTCAGCACTTTTGCCGAAAACATCTCGCTGCCCGGTCAGGCGGTGGACTATCTGCTTCAGGGCAACCCGAAACAGATGGGCAATGCCCTGCTGCGCTTTGTGATCAACATGACCGTGGGTGGCTTTGGCCTGTCTTCGCCCGCTGATGAGCTGAACCTGCCACCGGTGGACACGGATTTCGGTGAGACCCTGCATGTCTGGGGGGTTGGCGAAGGCGCTTATATCGAGCTGCCATTCTATGGCCCGTCGACCCAAAGGGATGCGATCGGGGTTGTGGTCAACCTGTTCTCGAACCCGATCAATTTCAGCCCGACCCGCCCCGCCGACAACCTTGGCGTCTACGCCGAGATCGTACGGCGCATGGGAGATCGGGGCCGGTTCTCGGACACTGTCGATTCCATTCTTTACGAAAGTGCTGACAGCTATGCGCAGGCCCGCCTGATCTACCTGCAAAACCGCCGCTTCGAACTGGCAAGAGATGACGAAGACGCCTATCTGGACTTGTATTCTGACCCCTATGCCGAAACCGGAACGGACCCGGTCAGGGACCCCTATCTTGACCCCTATGAGGACCCCTATGCTGAATAACGCGTTGAACCGTCGTCATTTTATCGCAGCCGGGCTGGCGCTGGCAGTGCTGCCCGCACCTGCCTTTGCCCAGACCGAGGCCGCCGCCAAGGCGCTTGTGACCAGCGTTGTTTCCGACATCAACCGGGTGATCGAGTCGGGTAAATCCGAAAAAGCGATGCTGCGCGATTTCGAAAAGATCTTCGCGCAGTATGCCGACGTGCCGATCATGGCGCGCTATGCGCTGGGTGCGGACGCCCGCACAGCCAGCCCGACCCAGCTGAAACAGTTCACCGCTGCCTTTCAGGGCTATATCTCGCGCAAATACGGCCGCCGCTTTCGCGAATTCATCGGCGGTGAAGTCGATGTGCGCAATGCCCGCAAGATCAAGGCCGGGTTCGAGGTTCGCACAATGGTCAAGCTGCGCGGATCAGCCCCGTTCGATGTGACGTTCCTTGTTTCCGACAAATCCGGCCGCGACAAGTTCTACAACATGTTCATCGAAGGCGTGAATCTGTTGCTGACCGAACGCACCGAGATTGGCGCAATGCTGGATGCCCGCAAAGGCAACCTGAACCAACTGATCACGGATCTGAAAAAGACGGGTTAAGCCGTTTCCGGCACAAAAGTGTGCCGGACAGCTCGTGTTTTTGGAAGTTCAAGAGGGTCGGGTCTGCCTGACCCTTTCTCATGATGCGCGTGCCTGACAGATTTACGGCATGTAGCTGCGAACCAACGCGCCTGCGATCAAAGCCCACCCGTCGGCGATTACGAAAAACGCCAGCTTGAACGGCAAAGACACGATGGCAGGTGGCACCATCATCATGCCCATCGACATAAGCACCGCCGCAACCACAAGATCGATGATCAGAAAGGGCAGGAAGATCAGGAACCCGATCTGAAAGGCACGCGCGATCTCGGACAGCATGAAAGAGGGCATCAACACCGATAACGGGGCCTGGGCAGACAGCTCGACCGCGTCACCGCCGGGGCGCAGGGCCGCCATTGCATAAAACGTATCTGAATCCAGCCGGTTCGCCATGAAGGTGCGAAACGGCTCTAACGCGCGTTCCAGCGCGGGCTCGACCGCCATGGTTTCTTCCATCATCGGGCGTATTCCCGCGGTCCAGGCCTCGGTGAACACCGGGTCCATGATGAAATAGGTCAGAAACAGCGCAAGACTGACCAAAAGCATATTCGGCGGCGATTGCTGCAGGCCGACACCCTGCCGCAGGATCGACAGAACGGTGATGAGAAACGGGAAACAGGTGATCATGATCGCCAGACCCGGAGCAACGCTGAGCACCGTGATCAACAGGATCAGCTGGATGGTGCGGGCCGAGATCGAACCGCCTTCGCCCAGCGACAGGGTTACATCCTGAGCCGCCGCCATCGACGGCAGGGACACCACTACAGCCAGACCCAGCCAGATCACATAGCGCATCAGCCGATTCCGTTTTGCAGATCCGCAATCTCGGTCAGGCGCACGGCCAGTTGCCCAGCCTGATCGCCCTCCATCTCCTCAAGTACCCCGCGTGCCACCAGCTGATCCCCGACATAAAGGTCGACCGGGTCCTCGATCCGCTTGTCCAGGGTCAGCACCGCGTTCTCACCCATGTTCAGCAAGTCCCGGATCAACGGGCGGGCGCGGCCAACCGAAACGGTCACTTCAATCGGAACCGTTTCGAAAGGATTGGGTTTTTCGGTTTTCGGGAACTGGGTGTCATTCATTGGACAAAGCCTTTCTTGCCTCAAAGACGTATGCGTCAAATGCCTGTGCAATGGTGGACAGCAGGGCCGCGCAATCAATCTCGCGCCGGCTTGTGCCGACCTGCAATCGCGCCTGTCCGGGGGCCAGGCCAGGGTCTTCGATGACGCGCGGTGCGGAGTGCAAGGTCTGCGGCAGCAGGGATTGAACGGCTTGCGCGCACCCTTCCGGCACCATGATCTGCATCGGTTGTTCGATTTCCATGCGCGCCATCTCGCAAAGCTGTTCGACGATCCGGGCGGCCAGCCCGCGTTCGACCATGTCAGGCAATACGGTCTGAACCAGGCTTTCGAACATCGGTTCCAGAGACAATGTCATCCGGTTAAGCGCCTCGTGATAGGTGAAGGACATATCCTCGAGCGAACCCGCCAGTTCATCCGAAACGCGGCCGCGGTTCTGTTCCTGCGCCTGCGCGGCATCCTCCCAACCGGCGCCGTACCCGCTTTCGAACGCGGCAAGGCGTTGTTCCTCAAGCGTTTCCTCGTCCAGATACAGAACGGCTCCGGCGCTGGTCCGGGTGGTGAAATCCTCAAGCAGATGTGCGATGGACATCACACGCGCTCCTCACCTTCTTCAAGCCAACTGCGCAGGATCTCGACCGTTTCTTCCTGCTTGTCGCCAATCATTGCGCGCAACCGATCAACCGGATCCCCGGTGGCACTGACCCCAAGCGCGGGAACGGTCCCTTGTTGGGGCAGCGGCGTGAACTCTGCCGTTCCGTCGGCTGCAATTTCACCGGTCAGGACCGACGGGGCCGGTGCCCGTCCCTCCGTAGCTGGCAACAGCGCCGGGACCATCGCAGGTTTCATCAGGATCGGACGGATCACGAACAACGCCAGCACCAGCGACACCAGCGCCAGCGCGGCCATCTGGATCAGTGACATGGCGTCCAGATGGATGTTTTGCCAAAGCGACGAGGAAACCAGCGTGCCTTGCGGCGTGACCACTGGTAAATCCAATGATTTCAGCGTGATGACGTCCCCGCGCGCGGCGTCAAATCCCACAGCCGAGGCCACCAGCTCCTCAAGTGCGTCAAGTTCTGTTTGCGGCAGCGGCGTGAAGGATTCAGCGCCCGAAGCATCCAGCGCCCGCGTCCCGTTGACCAGAACGGCAACCGTCAGGCGTTTGATCGCACCGGGGGCGGTGTGCACTTCCAGCTCGGTTTCGGAAACCTCGTAATTCACCCGCTCGCGTGTCTGGGTCCCGGTCGAATTCGATTCCTCCCCCCCCGCGCCATCGCCGTCGGGCAGGTTTGAGGCCACCGTGACATCAGCTGACTGGTTGCGCACGCTGTCAGAGCGTTCCTCGACATCTGTGCTGATCGCCACTCTGCTTTTGGGGTCAAAGCGCCGCTCACGCAGGGATTCCGTCCTGGTTACGGTATCGACGCTGACCTCGACAACCGCATTCCCCGTACCGACACGCGCTTCGACCAGACGCAGAACCCGTTCCCGCAGCTGCCGCGCCTTGTCATCTGCCGTGTCAGCGGCCACGGCGGTGTCCTGCCCGCCAATCACGGACCCGTTCGAATCGATCACAGTCACGCTTTCAGGCGACAGACCACTAACGGCCGAGGCGACAAGAAACCGGATGGCCTTGGCCTGATCACCGGTGATATCGCCCCCCGAGGGCACCAGATAAACCGAAGCCGTCGGTGCGACGCTGCGCTGAAACGGATTGGCAGAGCCATTGGCGATATGAACGCGGGCCTGGCTGACATGCGGGCTGCCCACGATCGTGCGCGCCAGTTCCCCCTCTTTCGCGCGCCAGTAGGCGGCATCAAACATCTGGGATGTGGTGCCGAAACCGTTCAACGAATCCAGTAATTCATAGCCCTTGTTGCCGTTGGCCGGCAGACCTTCGCTGGCCAAAGTCATACGCAGCTCGTCCCGTTGCGCGCCTGAGACGTAAATTGATCCGCCCCGAATCTCGTAGGTCACGCCACGCTGATCCAGCGCGCGTACGATATCCCCGGCGGCACCGCTTTCCAGACCCGCGTAAAGCAGGGTCATCGACGGCGCTGTCGCAAGGCGCGACATCCCGAGGATCCCCAGAAACACCAGCACAACCGCACCGGCAACGACGATTTGTTTACGCCTGTCCAAACTTGCCCAGACAGTTCCGATCTGCTGCACGCTCACCTCCGACTCGCCGACATTCTGCCCGGCGCGTCCTCTGTTTGGACGATTGCCCTTAACAATCGGTTAGTCCCTGCAAGGTTATGACAGGGCAGATCACAGGAATGAGGACGTCATGACAGACGCAACGGCTGAACAGGCGGAAACCCCGGAAAAGAAGGGGAAAAAAGGAATGATCGTCGGAGTGATTCTGGCCATCGCCGGTGCCGCCGGTGGGTATTTCCTGACCTCATCCGGGCTGCTGCCGCTGGGAAACAAGGCCGAGAAGGCGGAAAGCCATGACTTGGAAAAGGAAGAACCGGCCAAGGCATTGGCGGATGTTGCCTTTCTCGATTTGCCGCCGGTGATCGTTTCGGTGAATTCCGGCGGCGCGCGGCATCTGAAGTTTCACGCACAGCTTGAGGTTAACGCCCCGTACATGACTGACGTGGAAAAAATGCGACCGCGAATCATGGATGTCCTGAACGGGTATCTGCGGGCCGTCGAATTGAAGGATCTTGAGGATTCACTGGCGTTGATGCGCATCCGGGGCCACCTGCTGCGCCGCATCGAGATTGTCGTTGGCGAAGGTCGCGTGCGCGACGTGCTGGTGATGGAATTTGTTCTGAACTAGGAGGCGAAATTGGAGCTGATTGCGGATATTTTGCTGGTCGCCGGCGCCATGGGTGCGGGTCTGTATTGTTTTGTGCTGTCGCGCCGTCTCAAGCGTTTTGCCGATCTTGAAAAGGGCGTCGGCGGCGCGGTGGCGGTGCTGTCGACCCAAGCGGAAGAGCTGCGGAAATCACTGGATGATGCGCTCAACGCCTCTGATCAGTCAGGCGACCAGCTTAGGGCGCTGACGGGGCGCGCCGAAACGGTGGCACAGCGGCTGGAACTCATGATGGCGTCAATGCACGACGTCGTGCCCGAAAAAGACGCTGATCCCCAACCTGAGGCAGAGGTTTCAGAGACAAGCACCATCACCGAAGTTCCGGAGAGCGTGAAACACGAAGGCAAACCCGAGCCGCAGGCCAGCGAAGCCGCTGCGCCCCAAGAACAGGCACGCGCACCTGAGGGGCTGATGTTCTTCCGGCATGACCGCAAGCAAGGCGAGGCGCAGGCATGAGCCGCCCGCGGATCAACACTCCCAACGCGCGGCCCCGCGGAGGGGTGCTTGCCGTGATCTCATTGCTGATGATCGGCTCGGCCGCTATCCGCATCGGGCTGGAAGCCGGACCCGCCTTTGCCAAACCAGCCAAACCTGAGGCGGAACACGATGAACCCGCCCCGTCCAACACCCGTGACATGCAGGTTCTGCTGACCGAGCTTCTGCGCCGGGAAGAGCGTGTCAAACAAAAGGAAGACATGCTGCGCGAGCGGGAAAACGCTCTGGAAATCGCGGGTCAGGCTATCGAGATGCGCATGGCCGCGCTTGAGGAGGCCGAGGAGTCGTTGCGCACCACTCTGGCGCTGGCGGACAGGGCGGCGGAAAACGACCTGACGCGCCTGACCGATGTCTATCAGAACATGAAGCCGAAAGACGCGGCTGCGCTGTTCGAAACCATGGACCCGACCTTTGCCGCCGGGTTTCTGTCACGCATGTCACCGGATGCGGCAGCCGGGGTTCTGGCGGGGCTCAGCCCCGAAGCGGCCTATACGATCAGCGTTGTCATGGCGGGCCGAAACGCCTCGGCCCCTCAGGAATAGTCGCCCGTGTTCCCCGCGGGTGCAACACACATAGCCGGAGATCTCAGATGATTGGAATTGTTGGAATTGTCGTCATTTTCGTGATGGTCTTCGGCGGCTATCTGGCCGCTGGCGGCAAGATGACCATCATTCTAAAGTCGCTTCCGTTTGAAATGATGATGATCGGTGGTGCCGCTGTTGGTGCCTTTTTGATCAGCAACGACATCGGCGGCGTGAAACACACGATCAAGGACATGGGGAAGGTCTTTAAAGGCCCGAAATGGAAGCCCGAGGATTACCGCGACCTGTTGTGCCTGCTGTTTTCCCTCATCCGCATTGCCCGCGCCAATCCGGTAGAGGTGGAACAGCACATAGAAGACCCCGGCAGCTCGGACCTGTTTTCGTCCTACCCCAGAATTCAGGCCGACAAGGAAGCGGTTGATCTAATTTGCGACACGATGCGGTCCGCGGCGATGAATTACGACGATCCGCATCAGGTCGAAGAGGTTCTTGAGAAACGGATGGAAGCGAATTTCCACCATGCCCTGCATTCGAGCCACGCCTTGCAAACCGTGGCCGACGGCCTGCCCGCGCTTGGAATTGTCGCCGCCGTTCTGGGGGTAATCAAGACAATGGGGTCCATTGATCAGCCACCGGAAGTTCTGGGAAAACTGATCGGCGGTGCCCTTGTGGGTACCTTTCTGGGTGTCTTTCTGGCCTACGGTCTGGTTGGTCCCTTTGCGGCCAAGCTGAAATCCGTGGTCGAGGAAGACAACCACTTCTATCAGCTGATCAAGGAAGTTCTGGTTGCAAACCTGCACAACCACAATGCCGCCATGTGCATTGAGGTCGGGCGCCAGAACACACCAACGCATAACCGCCCCGGTTTCTCCGAGCTTGAGGATGCGTTGAAAGAGCTTAAACGGGCCGCAGCATGAGGCAAATCGGGATACTGGTTGCAGCATTGATCACGCTTGCAACGGCCGCAACCTCTGAAGAGGTGACTGTGCGGTCCGGTGAACATGAGGGCTACACCCGGCTGGTTTTCACCGTTCCACCGGATACGGGCTGGGTTCTGAGCCAACGCAAGAACGGCGCCAAGCTGGCAATTGACCTGAAGGGTGTCACATTTCGGACGGGTTCGGTGTTCGGGCGGTTGACATCAGATCGGCTGGCCGCGCTGTCGCAGACGCAACCCGGTGGTGCACTTGAACTGGAATTCGGGTGCGACTGCACGGCGTCGGCGTTCCTGTTTCGAAGCTCGATGATCGTTCTGGACATTGCGCCAGCAATAGCCCTGCCGCCCTTGCTTGCAGAAATCCCTTCGCCGACCCAAAAAAAACCGGCAGCGCCGAAAGCTTCTCCCGCGGAACACAAGCTTCTTTCCCAGCTGGACCTGCCGCTTCTGACCGGGAAGACGCACGGGATCAGGGATCAGTTGTCGACCCGTCTGGTGCAAGGGGCGGATCGTGAGCTGCTGGACCTGAATTTGGCACCTGTCGGACCGCGCCGTTCTGCCTCGTCCGAGGCCGTGACACCGTTACCCGGATTGACGTCGAACATACGCGTGACCTCGGTTCTGGATGATCTGCAGGACATTCTGAACTCTGGTTTGCAGCAGATCGATAACAACCCGGTTTGTATCTCAACGGCTGAACTGGGCTTCACGACATGGTCCGGGACGCGCCCGTTTCCAGAGCAGGTGTCCGTCCTGCGCACCGCCCTGTACAAAGAGTTCGACCGTCTTGACGCGGAAAGCGCGCTGAAATTGGCAAAGCTCTATGCCTATAACGGCTTTGGGGCCGAGGCGCTGAAGGTTTTGCAGTTATTGACCCCCCCATCGGATGAGATTGACCGTGTTAAAGGGATTGCACGGCTGGTGGATGAGCGGCCAGCACAGGTTTCAAATCCATTCAGGGGCCAGCAACGGTGCAACAGCGACATCGCACTTTGGGCCGTGCTATCTGAGGGAAAGTTGGCACCTGATGCACATCTTGAAGCCATCGAACACAGCTTTGCAAAGCTGCCAGAGCATCTTCGCCGCCACCTTGGCACGCGGCTTTCGGATATCCTGACAGACGCGCAGGAACTGGAGGCCGCGCGAAGGATCATGCGTTCGGTCGACCGGATTGAACAGAACCCGTCCCCGAACGCCACGCTGGCCCGTGCTGGCGTCGCCGAAGCCGAAGGCGACAGCGCCCTTGAAGAGGCGCTGTTGACCGAGGTCACGACCTCGGCCGTGGCCAAGAGCGAAGCGCCTTTGGCTTTGGCGCGGCTGGTGGAAAAGCGGTGGTCCGACCGCAAGACTGTGTCTTCAAGGGAACTTGAACTGGCCGCGTCTTACGCGATCGAGTTCCGGCGATCTGAACTGGGCCCGATGATGAACCGCACCCATGCGATTGCCCTGGGTCTGAGCCAGGATTTCGACAGCGCATTCGATGTGATCCAGTCTTTGCCAGACGGTTCGGACAGCAACAGCGCTTTCAACCGTCACCTGCAATTGCTGGCAGAGCGATCAGACGACCTTACCTTTTTGCGCCAGGTCACATTGGTGCAGCAGTCGGGCCGGGCGGCGGTGCTATCCACGGATACCGCGATTGCACTGGCCGAACGCCTGGCCGTGCTTGGCTTTGCCGATCAGGCCGTTGCGCTGGCAAACAGGCCTGAAGATCAGGCCCGGCGGTCAGAGCGTGCCCGTCTGCGCGCCCGTGCGGCGTTGTTGTCGGACCGCCCGCAACAGGCCATGCTTGAGCTGGCCAATGATACCTCGGACGAGGCGCTCGTCCTGCAGGCGCAGGCGTTGGACAAGGTGCAGGACTATGCGGCGGTGGCCGAACTCATGCAGAACCGCGGGCAACAGGAAGAAGCAAACCGATACCTATGGCTGGCCGGGTTACCGGAGGAAAGGATTGGGCCCTCTGACGGAAAGTACGCAAGCCTCAACCAAACCTCCGAGGCCCTTTTGGCCCCGCCGGTTCGCGTGTCAGGCAAGCCGTTGGCGGATGCGGGAAGCCTGCTGGAGGACAGTCTGGCAACGCGGCAGAGGATCGTCGAAATGCTGAACACGGTCAGGGTGGAGTGAGGTTTCCCAGCCAACCGGTCCAGTTGCCCGGATCGTTGCAGGCGGGACGGGGCGCGGTTCACGGTTCTGGTGGATCAAAAATCAGCGGTGTCAGGTCTGCATACCGCGCGCTTTTGTCCGGCCAACTAAGTATCACTTGACGGATGCGGTCGGCACGATCTTGTCCAAGCACGGGGGCCGCAAACTGCGTATACTTGGCGATGACATCGTCCCGTGACATGGGGGCCTCGGGGCCGCCGCGGGCATGAATATCCCCGGATTTCAGAACACGGCCATCCGTTGCCGTGATCGTGACGTCTGCCCAGCGCCCTTCGGGAAACCGGACGCTGTGGTGTTCGCTTTCCGCGACCGTGATGCGGGACATCAGATTGGCGACCGCAGGATCAGACAGGCCAGACCCTGAGATTTGTTCAACGCCGATGCGCCCGTAAACGGCCTGAACTGCCACGGCAAATGGCAGGGAATACTGCGCTTGCGAAGTTGTTTCGGGCAGTCCCGCAAAAAGGCAGGCCGCCTGATGAAAGCTGCTGATATGCAAAGTTTCGATCTGCGTGCTGGTCAGGTCATGCGCGATCATGACAGCGCGCACGCCATCAATCGCGGCATGGGCCCAGCGACAGATCGGATAGGGTTTCACGTATTGATGTTCGACCTGCCAAAAGGTTCCCAGATCCTCCCAGTAGGGTGTGACCTCTTCCGCCTCGATTGTGATGGCGGGCGCGCCGGTAAAGCCGCGTTCGGCCAGAACAGCGGCGGACAGCCCCACCATCGCGCCCCAACCCGACCCGTCATGCAGCATTGTGGGGTTGGCAATCTCGCGCATCATCTGGCTGCGTGGACCGTGATATTCGGCAATTCCCATCGCCTGCCGCATCTGGTCGACAGAAAATCCGCGCAGGCGCGCCGCCATCGCAACCACGCCAAGCGCGTTCCAGGCACCGGATGTGTGGTAATCGCTGACACTTGCGTGCAGCGACAGGCCCGCGCGCCCGGCCACCTCGTACCCGGCAACGACCGCCGCCAAAGCCTCGGGTCCGGTCAGATTCGGGCAATGTTCGGCCAGTGCGGCCAGCGCTGGCAACACGACCACCCCGATATGGCCCTTGGTGGGGTTATATCCGTCGTGACCGTCCAGATTGTCGGTTTGCGTGGCGGCAGCATAGGCAGCACCCGCCATGCTGACGGTGCGGCCATCGAACAACATCCGTGCGCCATATGCAGGATCGGTACTGGCATAAAGCAATGCCGCCGTGTCCCGCGCGATCACGCCTGCCTGCATCGGGCCGGATGCGATCAGGATCCCCATCGTGTCGAGCATCATCAGCGCCGCAGCCTCTAGTGCGCTTTCAGGCATGTCCGAGGCCGCGCGGGTCAGCGTGAAATCGGCAACCCTGGAAAATGTATTTGTCTGCGGGTTATGCGTCATGAGAGCTCTCCTGTCGGGCGGGGCCGGTACAGGAAAGTCAGCCACAGGTAAGGGCGGGCTTGTACTCTGTTCCCGACGCCAAATGTCGGGAACAGAGGAAAACGAACGAAGAAAAGACCCTAGTAAGGGGCTTCGACGTCATTCATGGAAACGTAGACTGTTTTCATTTCCGAAAAATGGTTGATCGCCAGCTTCGAGTTCTCACGTCCGACACCCGACATCTTCGATCCCCCAAACGGGGCTTCGACCGGGGCAAGGTTATAGGTGTTGATATAACAGGTTCCCGCCTCGAACCCGGCCACAACACGGTGCGCGCGGGTCAGGTCATTGGTGAAGACGCCTGCGGCCAGACCAAATTCGGTGTCATTGGCACGGGCCATGACCTCGGATTCCGTGTCGAAATCCAGCACCGACATGACGGGGCCAAAGATTTCCTCGCGCGCGATGGTCATGTCATCGGTCACATCAGCAAAAACGGTCGGCTGCATGTAGAAACCGCCGCCTTCGATCCGGTTGCCGCCAAAGACCAGCCTTGCGCCCTCGGCCCTGGCTTTGTCGACGTAGCTCAGCGCGATGTTCAACTGGTTTTCGCTGACCATCGGACCAAAGCTGACGTCCTCGTCCAACGGATCGCCGATTTTGGCGTTGGCCAGACGTTCGGACAGGCGTTTCAGGAAGGCATCCTTGATCCCTTTTTGCACAAAGACGCGGGTACCGTTGGAACAGACCTGGCCCGATGAATAGAAGTTGCCAAGGATCGCGCCGGACACCGCGTTTTCGATGTCGGCATCGTCAAAGACGATCATCGGAGATTTGCCGCCCAGTTCCATGGTCACGTGCTTCATACCGTCAGCTGCCGCGGCATAAACCTTGCGGCCTGTCGGCACCGATCCGGTCAGCGAGACCTTGGCTACACGCGGATCGGTGACCAGTGCGGCCCCCACGTCGCCATAGCCCTGAATCACGTTGTAGACACCCTTGGGTGCACCTGCCTCGACCAGAATTTCGGCCACTTTCAATGCCGAAAGGGGCGTGGTTTCCGAAGGCTTGAAGACCATTGTGTTGCCGCAGGCCAGCGCCGGGGCACCTTTCCAGCAGGCAATCTGCGTGGGATAGTTCCACGCCCCGATGCCGACGCAAACGCCCAGCGCCTGACGGATGGTGTAGACGAAATCGCCACCGCCCAGCGGAATATGCTCGCCGGTCAGAGAGGCGGCCAACCCGCCGAAATATTCCAGCGCATCTGCACCCGATGTGGCATCTGCCACCGTGGTTTCCTGAATCGGTTTGCCGGTGTCATGGGTTTCCAGAACCGACAGGTCGTAGTTGCGGTCGCGCATAATGTCGGCCGCGCGGCGCAGAATGCGGCCGCGTTCTGTTCCGGTCAGTGCGGCCCAAGCTGCCTGAGCGGTTTTCGCGCTGTTCAGAGCCTTTTCTACAATCGCCGGTGTCGCCGAATGCAGACGGGCAATCACCTCGCCGGTAGCGGGGTAGATCACGTCAATGGCCGCGCCATCGGTATCCTCGACATAGGTGCCGTCGATGAAATGGCTGGCCTTGGGCTGAAACTTCATACCGTGTCCTTTTCGCTCGACCCCGTCCGGGCGGGGCATTTGGTCATTTTGAATCGGCCCTAATGGTTATTGACTGGCCAGTCAATAAAATCATCCAAGCGGCAAGGTCACGCCTGCCACCGCGCACAAATCTTGAAACTCCTTGGTTAATGTTCTATATATGTTCCACATAGTCAGAGGACAAACCGATGACCCAGCACATGCGCCACGCGGCCCTGAACGGGCCAAACAATGACTACCACCTGCTTCCGGTAACAGACCGGCAGATGCGATATGCGCGCGCCATTGCCGAGAAATCAGCGCTTGAGATCCCGGTCGAAGCTCAACGTGACAGGCGATTGTTGTCCGACTGGATTTCGGCCCACAAATCATGTGGCGCCTCGCAATTCGACAATTACCCGACGGGCAAGCAAGTGGCGTTCGCTGAACGGATCTCACGCAGTAAGCGCCGCCCGATCCCGTCCGAGTGTTTTCGGGACAAGAAAATGATGTCCCGCTGGATTGATCACAACAGATAACCCTTATTTAGGGTCTTCTGGCGCATGATTGCGGGTATAAAGCGCAACCGCAGCCGCAACAAACATACCCAGCAGAATGTAACCGGTCACAGCCTCGGACACGGCAAGCCCGCGGCACAGGCCGGTCGGGGACATGTCGCCATACCCGACCGTGGTGAAGGTGACATATGAGAAATACAGGACATCCCCCGGACCCTGCGCCCCGACCACACAATTATCGTTGTACCCAAAAGCTCCGTAGACGGCGGCGAACAGGAACGGGACGACCTGGATGAATGACACACCCATCAGGAACAAAAGCCGTCGCGGCGATGTAACCTGGGTCATGTAATACCAGGATTGCGACACCAGCCAGATCAGCAGGCCAACCGACGCGATTGTTCCGATCATGTCACCCGCAGCGGTTTCGTTAAGACGCGATAGCCCGAACCAGGCAAGAAAACTTGTCAGAACCAGCCCCAATGCAGCAATCAGGGTCGATTTCCATTCTTCCAGAGTTGTGGGTTTGCGGTGCATGAACGCCCTCTCAGCCTAGTCTGACGGTGATCATCCGGCCTAAAGCAAGGGCATGCAACCCGCTTTCAGTCCTGCCGCAAATGCGGCTCGCCCCGCTTGCGCGCAAGCACTATTTGCTTTTGCCGTTCACGAAAGCGCATCTTGTCGGCCTCGGATGTCTCGTCGATGCATTGGTGACAGGACACGCCATGTTCATATTCGGGGCGTTTCATATCCTCGGGCAGGATCGGGCGACGGCAGCCATGGCACAGCTTGTGCGGCCCTTCTACAAGGCCGTGGCCAACCGAGACACGGTTGTCGAACACAAAGCAGTCACCCTGCCACGAGCTGTCTTCGGATGGCATCTCTTCAAGATAGCGCAGGATACCGCCTTTGAGGTGATAGACATCCTCGACCCCCTGCCCCAGCAGGTAATTGGTGGACTTCTCGCACCGGATACCGCCGGTGCAGAACATGGCAACGCGCTTGTTGTGAAAGCGGTCCTTGTTCGCCTCCCACCAGGCAGGAAATTCGCGGAAACTGGCTGTTTCAGGGTCTATTGCGCCTTCGAACGTGCCGATCGCCACTTCGTAGTCATTGCGGGTGTCGATCACCACGACATCGTCCGAACGGATCAGATCATTCCAGTCCTGCGGATCGACATAGTTGCCGACACGGGCGCGCGGATCGACATCCGGCTGACCCATGGTCACAATCTCTTTCTTCAGTCGCACTTTCATCTTGCCGAAAGGCGGATGGTCCGAGGACGCCTCTTTCCACTTCAGATCCGAGCAACCGGGCAGAGCCCGGATATGCGCAAGAGCCGCATCGATCCCGGCGCGTGGGCCTGCGATGGTGCCATTGATGCCTTCCTGCGCCAGCAACAGCGTTCCCGTGACGGACTGCGCGCGACACAGATCAAGCAACGGTTCGCGCAGCGCGACGGGGTCCGGGAATCGGGTAAAGTGATAGAGGGCAGCGATCGTGTACATATGCGCGATCTACCCCCGCAAACCCGGAGTCGCAAGGGATTGCATTGACGCCCCGCGCCCAGCCCCCTACCGATAAGGCAGTTATACGGAGGCCGCCATGACCCATGCCCTGCTTGTCATTGATGTCCAGAACGACTTTTGCCCCGGCGGTGCCTTGGCAGTGGCCGGAGGAGACGAAATCGTCGCGTCTATCAATACCATGATGGAGGAGTTCGACGCCGTGATCCTGACGCAGGACTGGCATCCGGCGGGGCATTCTTCCTTTGCCAGCTCGCACAAAGGCAAAAACCCGTTCGAGCTGATCGACATGCCTTATGGCCCGCAGGTGCTGTGGCCGGACCATTGCGTTCAGGGCTCAAACGGTGCTGCGTTTCACCCCGAGTTGCGCACCGATGGCGATTTGATCCTGCGCAAGGGGTTTCGCAGTGGCATCGACAGTTATTCCGCGTTCTTCGAAAATGACCATCAGACGCCAACAGGCCTGAAAGGCTATCTTGAGACCCGAGGCATCACCCGTTTGACACTGGTTGGATTGGCGACCGATTTCTGCGTTCACTATTCGGCTGTAGACGCTGCCCGGTTGGGCATTGATGTCACAGTCCGGATGGATGCCTGCCGCGCGATTGACATGGACGGATCACTGGCTGCCGCCGAGCAGGCCATGCGCGACGCCGGTGTTACGCTGGCCTAAGGTGTCGCCCCGGCAGCTGCCAGCAGTTTGATCGTCACAAACAAAACAACGGCCAGCCCAAACGCCAGCCCGATACGCCCCGAAATAGAACGCCGACGGTCCGAAACGGGTTGCTGTTGCTGTGGCGGCTGTTTGCGCACCTGACGCGTACGCACGATCCCGGCCATGGGCTGCGCCATCCGAATGTAATGCAGAAAATCCCACAGGTTGAATTCGCCGCAATACTCCCCCTGAACGCCGCGCGATTTTATGTTCTCAAACAGAGAACGCAGAATCCTGACCCGGTCCACCTGATCTTCGGCCGGAAACACACCGGGCACGATGCCGCTGTTCCGCGACTCGAGGCTGAACCCGGCATCCAGGAAAATCTTGCGGATTTTCGGCGATGTTCCCCGTAGCGCATCTGCTGTTCTGATGTCGCGAAACACCGCACACACCTGGCGTTCCACATCAGAGTCTGACCCCAGCTTCTCCGGGTCAATTTCGTTCAGTGCTACATTAACAATATCAAAATCGTACTCGAGACCCATTCACAAACTCAGTTTCGTCTTTCCATCCCCTTCTCTCACTAACCGGCGAAAACAATGCACAATATGCCCGTATTGTGACGTCATGCTGGCATTGTCACCAAATCAGCGACTCTTGCCATTCCCGTTGTCGATTGATCTAACTACGGAAATCGCAGGAGTTCCCCATGGTCGACATCGCGACCCGCGTCTACAATCATAAATGGAAGATTGACCCGATTGTCCGGTCTTTAATCGACACAGACTTCTACAAACTGCTGATGTGCCAGTCAGTGTTTCGAAACAAGCCCCAAACAAATGTGGTGTTTTCCCTGATCAACCGGTCGAATCACGTGCCTTTGGCCCGTTTGATCGACGAAGGTGAGCTGCGGGAACAGCTGGATCATATCCGCTCGCTTAGTCTCAGCCGGGGGGAAAGCACCTGGCTGCGGGGCAACATGTTCTATGGAAAACGCCAGATGTTCCGTTCCGATTTCATGGAATGGTTCGAGAATATGCGCCTGCCGCCCTACCACCTTGAACGCAAAGGCGATCAGTATGAACTGACCTTCGAAGGCAAATGGCACGAGGTCATGTTGTGGGAAATTCCGGCGCTGGCGGTGCTGATGGAACTGCGCTCGCGCGCGGTGTTGAACGACATGCGCCGGTTTGCGCTACAGGTGCTATATGCCCGCGCGATGACCCGCGTATGGGAAAAGATCGAAAAGCTGAGCACGATCAACGGTCTGGGGATTGCCGATTTCGGCACGCGGCGACGGCATTCCTTCCTGTGGCAGGATTGGTGCGTGCAGGCGATGATCGAAGGGCTTGGCCCCGCGTTTACCGGAACCTCAAACTGCCTGATCGCGATGCGGCGTGAGGTTGAGGCCATCGGCACCAACGCGCATGAGCTGCCGATGGTCTATTCCGCGCTGGCCGACACCGATGCCGAACTGGCACAGGCCCCTTATGACGTTCTCAGCGATTGGCATGACGAACATGACGGCAATCTGCGCATCATTCTGCCCGATACCTACGGCACCAAGGGCTTTCTGGACAACGCACCCGACTGGCTGGCGGGCTGGACCGGTATTCGCATCGACAGCGGTGATCCGGCCACCGCCGCCGAGGTGGCCATCGACTGGTGGAAAGCGCGCGGTGAAGACCCGACCCAGAAACGGATCATTTTCTCGGACGGGTTGGATGTGGACAAAATCCAGGAATTGCATGCGCAGTTTGCTGACCGCACCAAAGTATCCTTTGGCTGGGGTACCTTGCTGACCAACGATTTCCGCGGTCTGGTTCCAAATGACTCGCTGGCACCGTTCTCATTGGTCTGCAAAGCCGTATCCGCCAATGGACGCCCGACGGTAAAGCTGTCGGACAACCCGGAAAAGGCGATGGGCCCGAAGGACCAGATCGAACGCTATAAGCGGGTGTTTGGCGTTGGCGCTCAGGAGGCGATCGAGGTGATTGTCTAAGCCAAGGCACAATATCAAACACTTATCCTCAATTCATATGATGCCGGGACTAAACGACTACAGATTGGCGTCGGCAGGATCGGCGATATGGTTTTCGAGGTATTGCAGCACGATGTTCTCGGTGATGGCGCCGTCGGTGGTTGAGAAATACCCCCAGCCCCAGAACCGGCGTCCACAGTAGCGGCTGCGCAGCGCGGGAATTTCCCGTTGCACCTTGTGAGACGAACGGCCCTTCATCTTGCGCACCAGACCCGAGATGGCAATCTTCGGCGGCACCGACACGAACAAATGCACGGGATCGCTCAACAACACCCCGCGCAAGATGTCGACCTCGTTCTCGTGGCAGACCTGACGGACGATGGCGCGCACCCGCAGGCGCACCGCACCGGTCAGCACCTTATAGCGATACTTGGTCGACCAGACGATATGGTACGGTGATAGAAAACGCAGTGCTTGCCAATATCATAACACGATTCTCCGCACTGAATCGGGCCCGACCGGAAGTCGAAGGGTTTGCGTCAAAGCGTGGATACTGAAACTTGTGGTGCCGCTGAAGGGACTCGAACCCCCGACCCCATCATTACGAATGACGTGCTCTACCAGCTGAGCTACAGCGGCGCCTTGAGTCATCCGGAACTGGCCTCGACCGGATGAGATGGCCCATTTAAACCGTCAGCCTAAAGCCTGCAAGACCAGTTATGTCCGTTCGGGCCTTTCCCCCTTTTCACCAGTGGTTGTCGTCGACGTATTGGGCCAATGATCAATCCAATGGGGCGAGCTTCCAATTTGTGAAATTTTTGTAACGACGCATGAGTAGTTTTGACTCTAAACTTATTATTCTATATTTCATGAAATATGATAGAAGAGATAACCGACCAGCTGGCCATCCTTGGCCACCCACAACGTATCACCGTATTTCGCATGTTGATGCGACGGTATCCTGACACTGTTCCAGCGGGGGAACTGGCGTCGGAACTGGGGATCAAGTCCAGCACCTTGTCGAACTATCTCAACGCGTTGCAGCGATCCGGGCTGGTCAAGCAGGAACGATCCGGGACGTCACTGCTCTATTCGATTGAGATGAAGAACGTGCAGCACATGTTCGATTTCCTGCTCGTGGATTGCTGTCGCGGCCGACCCGATCTTTGCGTGCCCTTGGCCAAAGGACGCGAGCCCATGGCCGACCGAAAGTTCAATGTGTTGTTCATTTGCGTGGGTAATTCTGCCCGGTCGATCTTTGCCGAATCCCTTTTGCGGGATATCGGCGGGGATCGGTTCAATGTGTATTCGGCCGGCATACGACCGTTTTCCGAACTCAACCCGTTTGCAATTCGGGTTCTGCAAGACAAGGGGCACGATACTTCGGCGCTCCGCTCAAAGAATATATCCGAGTTCTCGGGGTCGGGCGCGCCTGAAATGGATTTCGTTTTTACGGTCTGCAATCAGGCTGCAAACGAAGAATGTCCCGCCTGGGAAGGCCAGCCGATCAGCGGTCACTGGGGCATGGCGGATCCAGTCAAGACAGAAGGCTCCGATGCCGAGAAAAGCCTGGCCTTTCAAAACGCGTACGGCGCGCTGAAGCGTCGGATTCAAGCCTTTACATCGCTGCCGGTTGAAAGCCTGGACCGGATCGCACTGCAATCCGCCGTTGATGAAATCGCGCGATCGCCACTTGAGGATGCACCATGACGACTTACGCTTTGAACGGCCTTGGCCGAATGGGGAAACTGGCCCTGAAGCCACTCTTGGAACAGGGGGCAAAGATTGCCTGGATCAACGATGCCGTCGGCGACCCCCAGATGCACGCGCATCTGTTGGAGTTCGACACCGTGCATGGGCGATGGGATGCAGAATTCAGCTTTGATGCCGACAGCATCACTGTGAATGGAACCCACCTGCCGTTCATCGGCACGAAAGACCAGAACACCCTACCGCTGGACGGCGTCGACGTCGTGATCGACTGTACGGGCGTGTTCAAGACCGAGGCCAAGCTGGCCCCGTATTTTGATGCCGGGGTGAAGAAGGTCGTCGTCTCGGCCCCGGTCAAAGACGGCCCGACGGCCAATATCGTTGTCGGTGTGAATGACGGCACATACGACCCCGCGACCCATAAAATTGTGACAGCGGCCTCTTGCACAACGAATTGCCTGGCGCCGGTGGTCAAGGTGATCCACGAGAATCTGGGTATCCGCCATGGGTCGATGACCACGATCCATGACGTGACCAACACGCAAACGATTGTTGATCGGCCCGCAAAAGACTTGCGGCGCGCGCGGTCGGCCCTCAACTCACTGATCCCGACGACCACCGGTTCGGCCACCGCCATCACGCTGATCTATCCCGAACTCAAAGGGCGTCTGAATGGTCACGCCGTCAGGGTGCCGCTTTTGAACGCCTCGCTGACCGATTGCGTATTCGAAGTTGAGCGGGCCACCACGGTTGACGAGGTCAACGCCCTCTTCAAAGCGGCGGCTGAGGGTGATCTGAAGGGTATTCTGGGTTATGAGACCCGCCCACTGGTATCCACCGATTACACCAATGACAAACGCTCCTCGATTGTCGATGCGCCCTCGACCATGGTGATAAACGGGACACAGGTGAAAATCTATGCGTGGTACGACAATGAGATGGGCTATGCGCACCGCTTGGTGGATGTGGCGCTGATGGTCGGGTCCTCGCTGTGACCCAGCGGCCCGAAGGACTGTCGGCTTATGTCGCGGTCACGGCGGCTTATTGGGCCTTCATGCTGACTGACGGGGCGCTCAGGATGTTGGTGCTACTGCACTTTCACACCATGGGATTCTCACCGGTTCAGCTGGCCTATCTGTTTGTGCTTTACGAGATTGCTGGGATCGTCACCAACCTATCCGCAGGTTGGATTGCCGCCCGGTTCGGGTTGACGTCCACCCTTTATGCAGGATTGGGGCTGCAGGTGGTGGCGTTGCTTGCCATGACGCAGCTTGATCCGCACTGGACCGTTACCGCCTCGGTCAGCTTTGCGATGATGGTGCAGGGGGCAAGCGGAGTGGCCAAGGATCTGGCCAAGATGTCGTCGAAATCATCAGTCAAATTACTGGCCCCGGCCGAGGGCGGAGGGCTGTTTCGGTGGGTCGCGGTGCTGACCGGATCAAAAAACGCCGTCAAAGGGCTGGGTTTCCTGTTGGGCGCGGCCATGCTGGCCACGTTGGGATTCATGACGGCAATTCTGGCCATGGCGGCGGTTCTGGCACTGATCCTGTTCGCAGTTATTCTGTTCATGCCAGCGGGCCTGCCGAAGGGGCGAAAAGGGGCGAAATTCTCGGAAATATTGTCAAAATCCGCCAATGTGAACTGGCTATCCGCAGCGCGGGTCTTTCTGTTCGGTGCCCGCGATGTCTGGTTCGTGGTCGGCATCCCGATCTATTTCTATGCCGCCCTGTCGGACGGCACCGACGACGGCAACCGTTCCGCGTTCTTCATGATCGGAACATTCATGGCGCTGTGGGTCATCCTCTATGGCGCAGTGCAGGCCTACGCGCCAAAGATCCTTCGTGCGGCGGATCGAACCGAAGGCGATTTGATCCGCGCGGCACGTAATTGGGCGATTGTCCTTTTCTGCGTTCCTGCGGCTCTAACATTGTCCATATCGCTGTCACATGGGCCTGAAACCTGGCTGACCATAACGCTTGTGGCGGGGCTGCTGATCTTCGGAGCAATATTTGCGGTGAATTCATCGCTGCATTCCTATCTGATCCTGGCCTTCACCCGGTCCGAACGTGTGACAATGGATGTCGGATTTTATTACATGGCAAATGCAACAGGCCGGCTGATCGGCACGGTTCTGTCCGGCCTGACCTATCAGATCGGAGGATTGCCAATGGTCCTCGGCACCGCGTCCGTGATGTTGGCCCTTGCTGCGCTGACTTCATGCAAACTGACAGACCAAACTTCCGACGCACTGACGTGACCGTTTTTGAACGATACCTCATTGACTGAATCGCCCTCGCCATGATTGGTAGCGATCTGATCGGCGGGGCTGCGCAAGGTTATAGAAAATCGAATGGCGCGAATTTTACATGTTTCGGCATATGCCTTCGCAATGTTCAGTAAACCATGACGACTCCGCTGGCCGCTGAATCCCGGTATCCGACATATTATCCTGTATTTTTGGTGACCCCGGCAGGATTCGTACCTGCAACCTGCCCCTTAGGAGGGAGTTATTCATCTTTGATTTCCTTCTTTGTTTTCCGTTTCTTAAGTGATTTTGGCTTTGCCGCTTGTACAGGCTTCGTACGAAAACGCGCCCTGATGGCGGCTTCGTCGGTCTCTGCATGGGCATAGATACGCATCGGCAGATTGGGATCTTACCACCGCCCTGCCCTGGCTGCTGTCACTGGGTCAACGCCCTGCCGGACCACCAGTTCTGTGAAAAACCCATGCCTCCCGGCGGGGTGCGCCGAAAGGTATGGAATGCCCGCACGCTTGCAGATCGTCTTCCAGCGGTTGTTAGAGCCGGTCGAGCTGCCGTAACCAAAAACACGGGGAGACAGGAGCTGTCCGGTTTTCAGGTTCTTGGGCCGCTTCGGCTGCAAGGCCTCAAGCTCAGCCATCATTTCGGGAGAAACTGCAATCCAGCTTTCGGCATGGCCTTTCTGAGCCTTGATACGAACCTCGCAGGTTTCGGGTCTCAGATCGTCCGGCTCAATTGAAATCGCCTGGTCAATGCGCGCTGCCGTCTCAAACATGAAGCGCGCCATCGCGGCATTGTAGGGATCGGCCGCCGCGCAAAACGCCTCGATCCATTCGCGCGTTGCCGGGATGCGCTCAACTCGGCTGGTTTTCTGCCTGCGCTGATCTTGGGCAATCCGCTCGAACTTGTCATACCGTTTAACCCGCAGGAGTGGCGTCCCCTTGAATTCGTGCGCGTTGTTGATGACCGCGCGCGCCGGAGTCACGATCTCGCGCCACCAAGTATCTGTGCAAGCCTTCGGTTTCAGTTTGGGTCCAAGGCTCTTGAGTAGCGCCCCCGTGATCGCACCGAGAGGCAAGTCCCCGATTTCTTCCAGTATCGGCAGGAGCTGCTTCGCCGTTTGGGGCGACGGGAGATAAATCTCAACGGCGTCAGCAAATCGCAAGGTGTGTTCTTCGCCGATGACATGCTTACGGATCTGAAGTTCCGTTTCATCCCTTATCCAGTCCCTTGCGCAGCCTCAGTAGTCGCTCGCGTGCTTTTGCGATATGGACCGGCGATCGGTCGACCGTTGTATTCGATCCAGCCCTTGACCCAGTAGACCGATCCGCGTTGGTAGGGTTCGAGCGGCATCCTTGGCTCTACATCAAAATTCTGTCGAGTTGCGATGGGGTGATAATCATCGCATTTCCAATCTTGAATCGTGCACCCAGCCGATTTGCCTTCTCTCGAACCGTTCGTTCGGTAATCCGGATCCCACGGCTGACCAACACCTCGACCCACTGGTCCGGTGTCTTGCCCGTTGCCAGAATTTCCGAACCGAAAGAGGAGCCGGGCGCACCATTCATCTTTATTGGCCCATCGCTTTCTGTGACGACTTGATCAGCGCTTCGAGGTGCTCGGGTGTCAGCAACATCAAACGACCGATATTGTAGAAGTTCCCGGTCCTGTGCGCCTTTTCCCGGATAAGCCGGGGCGAAACATGCACGCCGTGTTCGCGCAAGCTCACGCTCCACGCCTCTGGTGTCTGACTCTGCGTTAGAAGCTCCGACATTTCTCCACCTGCAATCTTCGTAAACTCTTGCAAGAAGTTGCAGGCCATAGGTAAGAAGTCACGCGACAGTACAAATATTCTACATTTTCGGAACATATGTTCCGAAATCAGGAGTGCCATGCCGTTTGTTCCGCAGAAACCGCCTACACCTGAAGAAGAAGAGCAGGCCAAACGCGAGCGAATGAAGCAAGATTTGCTCGATTACAGGCGGGCATATCATTCCCCTGTGTCGCCTCTGCACGAAAACTTGCGAACCCTTCGAATCAACCGACAGCTAAAGAAACAGGATATGGCTGATCTGATGGGGATCACGCCGCGCACATATTATACCTATGAAAGTGGCGCGCGGCCTGTTCCTTCAGACTCACTTGCTAGGCTCGCAACCATGATCGACGTCGATCTGGATATGCTCCTAATGGGACGTTCTCTCAAGCCGACACCACAGATCATTGAGAGTGCAATCGACGACCTCATGAAAATCCTTGAGTTTCTGGATCGCGAGTATCCAACCATGGATTGGAAGACCCGGATGAAAGTTGCTCGACATGCCGTCATGGCTGATACAGGTGACTGGCCCCGCGTGGATCCCGAGATGATCCGTGGATCAGTTAAAGTCCTTACCAGGTACAAATTTCATCCGGAAAATCTCCCCCAACCACCTAATCCTGACGACTACGGCGATGATGATCGACCGCACGGTTATGAACGGGACATGGCTGCCTGGCAGGCCATTGTTGATCAAGATCTTGGAGACGACACCTAAGGCTTCAGCAGCGACCAAGCCTCAACGCCGAACCCCTCGGCCACCCGATACAGGTTGTCGATCGAGATGTTCTGTTCCGAGCGCTCGACCGCGCTGAGATAGGTTCGGTTCAGCCCGGCCTCGTTCGCCAGATACTCCTGCGACCAGCCACGCTCGGCGCGCAGCTTGCGCATATTGCGCGCGACGATGTCTCGCAGGGGGCTCTTGGGCGTCGTTTTCATGCACAATGCTATTGTGCTTTGACGCTTTTAAATCTACCTGTTTTAACATACATTCGACGAGTTGGAGAGTACCCATGCCCCAATGCCCCACTGTATGACCGAGATCCACGAAGAGGCACGGGTTTGCCCGTCCTGCGGCGCAAAGAAGGGCGTTCTGGGCGCGGGGTTCACTGGGCGCTACCTGAAGGTTCGGGCTGGTATCGTGGCGGCGATTGGCCTGCTGCCGCTCCTCGTCGGGCTTGGCTTTCTTGTCACAGGCGACGTCATTGGCTTCATGCTGCTGGGTGGGCTTGCCGCCATACCTTTCGCCATCGCTGCCGGAATCTTTGTCGCATCGGAGGGGCGCGAAAAATGGTATCGCTGAACCTTCACGATCCGGACGGCGTGCAGCGCCGCTTGCAGGCCTTTCTTGTCCAGTTCACCGTGCCGCATTGGGTTACGCAGACCCAGACCAACGCCACAATTGAGGATCAGGAACGCGCCGCAGGGGGGCTGGACCTCGTTCTGGATATCCTGCTCGATGCGCAGCTCGGGCTGGAGGCCGATCTGGTTCCTGCCGATCAAGAGCAATTCTGGCACAGCCCGCGCTGTTTGCACGCGCCGGAAACGGGGGCGCAATTCGATATCCGCGTGGGTGCGCGCGGCGGCTATGATCTTCGCGTCACGGCGGGCAACGCTGTGTTCACCGATAACGCAATAAGCTTTGAGGCCCTGACCATGGCACTGCGCAGCTTCGCTGCCCTGCACCGCGAGGCCACCGCATGAGCGAGCAGAAGCACACCTCTTTCTACATCAGCGCCGAGGGCCACAAGGCTCTGCGGCTGGAGGCCATCAAACGCGGCCTGTCGATGAGCCAACTCATCGCCCGCGCGTTGGCCGATGCGGGGGTCGATATTCCGGCGGAGGATTTGAAGAAATGAAAACGCTGTTCACCGCCGCGCTGATCGCGCTCGCCAGCCCTGTCATGGCCGGGGGCTGATATTTCGAGGCATCACTGGAAGGCGGGGCCGAATTCTGGACCTTCACCAATGCGACGGGCGATGTCAGCCCGCGCCGCCAGACGGGGGATGAAATCTGGCTCATACGCTCGGACGAGGTGAGCGAGCTGGGGCCGGACGGGGCTTGCACCTTTGACAACTGCGCCGTGAAGGTGCTGCCAGGCGGGCAAGTTCCAAAAGCGCGGGAACGGGTGCAGCTCACCTTCTCGAACGGCGAGATGCTGGACTTCGAGGCGCGCGGCGGCGAGATTCTGCTCGACAACTATTCCGCCGCAGGCATGGGCGCGACCGCGCTGTTCGTCGAAAACATCCGCGCGGCGGAATGGGCCGAAGTCGGCTTTGGCGGGCTGGCGCACAGGTTCAGCCTTGCGGGATCGGCTAAGGCGCTGGATGCAATCAGGGTGTATCTGCAATAGGCGTGCGATGGAGATATAGGGCGATAGCACTATCACACGATCAAATGAGGGCGCGGTATGGCGCGGTTTCTGGTCTGGAGCGACCTGCTTGACGAATTCTGGGGCGGCTTCGACCTGCCCGATCTGTCCGCTCCGCTGGACGGGATTCTGATAGCGGGCGATACGCACACGCGAGGGCGGCATCTGGAGATTCCGGCGTATGCCGCGCACAAATATAGCTGCCCGGTCGTGGTGATCTGGGGCAATCATGAACCCTATGGCTCGGTCTGGGCGGAACTGTTGACCGAGGAGGAGCGCCAGCTTACCGAACTGCGCGCCGAAGGCCTCGACGTCCGCGTTCTGCATGGGGCCGAGACCGAAATCGCGGGCGTCCGTATCATCGGCGCGACGCTCTGGACGAATCTGCAACTCTATCCAGAGTTCGACGACCTCGCGCGGATCATGGTCTCGGCCTACATGCAGGACTACCATGCCATTCACACCGCGCCCGATACCCGCTTTACCATCGACGACATGCTGGAACGTCATGCGCAGGACAAAGCTGCGATCCCCGCCGCCCTGCGTGCCCCATATGATGGCCCGACCGTAGTTATGACCCACCACCTGCCGCTGCGCGAACTGATCGCCCCGTGCGCATCATCGGCGGCCACGTGAAGCGCGCGATGAACAACGGGTTTGCCTGCGACCTCTGGGACGAGATCCGGGGCTTCGACATCGACACATGGATTTGGGGGCACAGCCACGAGGGAGAGAGCCGGACATTCGAAAGCGACCACGGACCGATCCGCTTTGTCACGAACCAGCGGGGATATCCAGGTGAGGAGGTGTCGTTCGATCCGGCCTTTGTGCTGGAGGTCTGAGAGTGTCAGGATAGGGCGATAGCGCTATCCCGCTGCCGCATGATCGCTTCGAGCCTATTTTGTCGGATGCTGCGTCGTGCATGAATGTCTGGCTCCAATTCAAGCAGGATGCGTTGCTCTCCGCAAAAAAGTTGCAAACGGTAGTCTTGGGCTTTCTTTACCAATTGTGAATAGAACATTTCCGGCACGCTTTCGGAGATTCCATGCAACACAGTTTCAGCCACTTCTTAAGGCACGGCGGTGACGGCAAGTACGAGATCGCGCAGCGACACGGTCATCTGATTGGCCGCCGCGTAGGATTATCGCTCAAGTCGACATTTCCTAACTACACAGCTCTACGGGCCGATTTCAGCGAACGCCTCGACCAGGTGATCTCCGAAAACACTCGGATGCTTCTGAACGCGCTGACCCCGCCTGACACAGTGCCAATTGTCTCCGAAGCTGAATTGCGGGATGTGTCAGATGCAAAGTCAGAAGCGCTCGACGCCTGGGACGCGCGCCTTGAGAGAATATTCGGCGAATACCAAAACCATCCGCAACGGTTGCGGCCACTGCGCACAGACATGGAAGAACGTCTCGTTCGGGCTTTTGCGGGAGTAATAAATCGGCTTCGGCAGGAAAGCTTGGGGATTCAGCAATACATCTGGCGCTCGCGAGATGATGCCAAGGTGCGCGACAGCCATGCGGCCTATGACGACCGCGTTTTCCGCTGGAACAATCCACCGGAGGGCGGGCATCCCGGCGAGGCACACAATTGCAGGTGCTATGCCGAGCCAGTGTTGCCGGGCGTTCAGAGCAATGTGGTACTCGCTGACTTTGCACCCACGGCAAATGGTGTCCCCGCTCTCGATCTGACGGAGGCGATGCGTGGCTTGCGCGCTCTGACGGGCGTCGGCGCGGCGCTTCTTGCGTCTGATGCGCTGCAAAACTGGACGCAAGCCATGCGTGATAGGCGCGTGGACGATGCTGGCGCGCGACTGGGGGTCGATGTAACAACTGTAGAAGGTCGCCTGGCGGCGACAGCCTATGCCCTCGTGCAGGAAGGGATTAGCACCGGCGAGTATCCGGTCCTGCCCAAGACCCCCGAATTCGCACGAATAGGGGCCGAAGCGGCAGCGCTTTATGAGTTGCTAAATCCCGGCACCATTCTTGATACGGGCGTTGGCGGTGATCCCGCGAAACAGCGCGCTTTGCAGGATTTCATCGCAGCCGCCGGGGCAGCGTTCGCGCGCGGTGAACTGCGGCTTCAGGATGGGGAACTGGCGCAAGGCTGGGTCGAAGTCTTTCCTGAGCTTGCGGAGGATGAACGCCGCTTGGGGCAACTGCCGGGCTTCACTCCGGAACGGGTCGAGCAATGGCTTGAAACCTATCCGATTGAAGAGCTTGGCCTGCCGAACCACACCGGATCGCCAATTCCTGATGATCCGACCGACAACATTGTCTCAACGCCGATCCCGGAAGGGGCGGGGCCGAATATTGTCGAAGCCCGACCTGGGGCCACAACGACACCTGGCGGCAACAGAATTCTGCCCCACGGTGGCAAAGGGGGCGGGCGAGAATATATTGGCCTCAAAGGCCACGATGTTGAGCAAATTGACGAGATCATCGCCAATCCTCGTCCAGATCTGAGTGGTATCGTTGAAGGGCGCGGCAGATACAAAGGGCAGGATATGACCCTGTTGACAGGCCAGGATGGCCATTGGGTTCTTCTTGACCCCGATGGTAACGTCTTCGCTGTAAGCAATCGTAATCTGCCGCTTGGGCACAAAGAGAACCAACCGGACGACATCATCCGTCCTCTGGAGGAGCAATGAATACACGGTTTGAAGACCTGATAGAGCAGGCACAAACAGGGGCAGGCACTGAATGGATTTCCGAAGCCGAGCTTCTGGACTTCAACGAATATCTTGCCACGCGCGGCTTTGGCATTTCAAGAATGGAGGTCGCACAGGCAGCCGGTGGGACCGTCAAGCGAAATTTCGGCTACGGCATCTTGCCTGCCCCAATCGGCGACGACCCCGAACACTGGCTCAATCATTTCGATCCCCAACGTTCCGCCGCATATGTTCGCGAAACTGTTCAGTTTGCCAAAGAAGACGGCGCCCTGTTCGACTACAAGGTTTGGGCCGAGCAGCCTTAAATCACCGAGAAGCTTGGTCAAAAAACATACGTTTCTGCCCTGCCAACCCTGAGCCGCCATTGGTGCGATCGCAGAGAAACGAGGCTTTGTCTGCATTTCTGCCGTCTAACACTTCTAGCTGGGCTGATCTTTGAAGCTGCACTTCCGCCAACTGAACTGCCACTATGATGCTTTTGGGGACAAGCGCTGACGCCCGCCAGAAACCCCACAATCGCTCGATCCTTGGCGTCTCGCTCATGTAGATTTTCCGGCTCCCGTTGCACACACCGGCCCTGCCTGACATCGCCCCCCACATGGCAGGGATAGCGACTGCCGCCCCGTAGGGGTATGGGCTTAAGCGGAGCACTCAAGTTCGCCTGTCCGCAAACAAAGCCACCTGATTTCGTCGTTTGTTCTTGATTAAGGTGACTCATGTAGACATTGTGTCAGAAAAATTCCCAGAGGGGCGATGACACATGCAGGCTGACTTTTCGACTCTACTGGCGCAGGCCGGATACACTGTGCCAGAGGCCGCGCGCGTGCTTGGCTATTCTGAAGGCCACATCTATCGCTGGAAGCGCGGTGAGGAAATCCCCCGTGAAAGCGTGATCCGCCTGCTGAACATGGAGATCGAGCGGCGGCGCGATACGGGCGATGCGGAAAAGACCTTTACCTTCATTGATCTCTTCGCCGGGATCGGCGGGCTGCGGCGGGCTATGGAGAGTGCGGGCGGGCGCTGCATCTTCACCTCTGAATGGGACAAGTACGCCCAGCAGACCTATATGGCGAACTTTCCCGACAACCGGCTTCCGGTGGGCGATATCCGGGAAGTCGACGCCGAAGACATCCCCCGGCATGACGTTCTGGTTGCGGGCTTTCCCTGCCAGCCCTTCTCGATCGCCGGTGTGTCCAAAAAGAATGCGCTCGGCCGCGCGCATGGCTTTGAGGATGAAACCCAGGGAACGCTCTTCTTCGATGTGCTGCGCATCCTGATGCATCACCGCCCTGCGGGTTTCATGCTGGAAAACGTCAAGAACCTGAAAAGCCACGACAAGGGCCGGACCTTCGAGGTGATCCGCCGCAAGCTGACTGAGGAGCTGGGTTACACGCTGGAGACCCGGATCATTGATGCCGGGCATTTCGTGCCGCAGCACCGCGAGCGGATTGTGATGGTCGGCTTCCGTGAAGCGACCGGGTTCAGCTTTGATGACGTGCAACTTCCGACTTACGGCACCAAACGGATGCGCCATATTCTGCATCCCGAGAATGGCACGGAACAGCCAGAGGGCCATTTCACCGTTGGGTCGGATGCGGTGGTCAGCGACAAATACACCCTGACCGACAAGCTCTGGGCCTATCTGCAAGGCTATGCCGCAAAGCATAAGGCCAAGGGAAACGGTTTCGGCTTTGGCATGGTGGACGGGGACAGCATCTCGCGTACGCTTTCGGCCCGCTATTACAAGGACGGCTCTGAAATTTTGGTCAGCCGGGGTGAAGGCAACAACCCGCGCCGCCTGACGCCACGCGAATGTGCGCGCCTGATGGGCTACCCGGATGACTTCCGGATCCCGGTCTCGGATACGCAGGCCTACAAACAGTTCGGCAACTCGGTCGCGGTGCCTGTCTTTGCCGAGGTGGCAAAGGTGATGGCTCCGCACATCCTCGCGCTGACGAGAGCTGAACCGCTCAAAAAAGTTGGCTGACGTTCACGACAACAAGACCCGCAGCCGGAATATGGCGGCGATCCGTGGCGCTGATACCAAGCCTGAAATGCTGATTAGGCGCGGGCTTTATGCCCGTGGTTTTCGTTATCGGCTCCATGATCGAAAACTGCCGGGTAAGCCGGACATCGTGCTGCCAAAGCACCGTGCCCTGATCTTTGTGAATGGCTGCTTCTGGCATGGCCACGACTGCCCGCTCTTTCGATGGCCCGCAACGCGGAAGGAGTTCTGGCGCACGAAGATCACCGGCAACATCGAGCGGGACGCCCGGAATATCGACATGCTGATCGCGTCAGGCTGGCGTATCGCGATTGTCTGGGAATGTGCGCTGAAGGGACGTGGCAGGTTGTCGCCGGAGGTGGTGATTGACTCCCTGGCCCGATGGATATGTTCTGGTGACCAAAGGCTGACTCTTGAAGGCCTGAACACGAAAACAGGCGATTTGAGTTGAGCGAGCAAGGTATTTTCGATTTTGAGGGTGAAGGCGGCGGGCAGGCTGGGCTTCTGACGGACCTTCTGAGCCGGGCCGAACGGGTTCTGGTCAAGAAGCTTTCGAACAATGACCGGGACTGGGCGCGCTATGCCAACAAGCACCAGGCTGGGGTCTATATCCCGGCGGAACAGCGCGAGGGCGGGTTCTTTCCGCCGCTGGAGGTCAAGGCGCGCAAAGACCCGGATGCGGCCCCGATCCGGGAGGCCTGGTTCGAAACGCTCTGGCCGCAGGCTTCGGGCGATGCGCAGGCCAAACGCACCCGGATTGTGCATTACACGAGCAAGGGCCCTGAGACGCATATGACGCGCCTGCCGAAAGAGTGCTTTGAGCAGCTTTCGCCAGCCTCTTTCCTCGTGATGGGGCGGTATCGGCAGGGTGAAAACACCGTCTATGAATGCCTGACCATCGATTCCGCCAGCGATGAAGCCGACCTGCTACTGATGCATCTCGATATCACGCCGGATTTTCTGATCGGTGAGTTTGAGCCCGCCGTGATCCGGGCACGGGAACAAGACCGCGTTCTGGACTTCGCGGAAGAGCTGATCGCGGCCTGGAAGGCCGGTACGATCGTCGAATTCGGCCGCTCTCGTGCGGCCATGCCTAAACCCCTGGAACTGGCCGGGCTGGCGCGCGCCCGTTACCTGGAAATCCACGGTCTGGACTGCCTAGATCCTTTTGCCATCGAGCGCCCCGGTGATGCGCTCCGTGAAATCAGCCGCAGCATCGAGTGGGATATGTTCCGCGACTTCCAGCGCCGCGAGCGGGCTGTCGAGCTGGTGCGCATCGTCTTGGATGACAAGCCACGCGACATGACCGTCGCAGAGATCATCCGGCAGCTGATCAATGAACTGCCCCGGATTGACGCGCTGATGCTGTCTGCCAGCCAGCAGCGGAAATCACGGGCGGGCTATTCCTATGAACACCATATCGAGGCGATGCTGAGCGGCGGGAAGATCCCCTTCGAAAAGCAGGTGGTCATCGAAGCGAAGAAGCGCCCCGACTTCATTCTTCCCTCGCTGGCCTTCATCAGCAGCGGTGAAGTCCTCGCCGCGACAGGCCTGATACTGAGCGCCAAAACCACCCTGCGCGAACGCTGGAAACAGGTCGAGCGTGAGAAGGGTGAACGCAGGCTGTATCTCACCACGGTCGATGAGAATATCGCGGGCAACGCCATTCAGGACATGGCGGGCATCGGCGTCCAGCTCGTAATCCCCGAGAGCCTGATGGACGCCAAAGAAACCGAATATGCCGGGCACGCGAATGTGCTGACCTTTCGGCGGTTCTGCGATGAAGTGGTGCAGCCGAACTTGGCGGTTTGGGCGTAGTGCGATGGCCGGTTGTTTAGGCATGAAGGGCGGGAAGACGTCAATCGCTGCAAACGCATGAGAGCCGGTAGGCATCCAAGGGCACGGCACTCTGGAGGACGGGCCAGGATCAAAACTAGGCACCAAGGCCTCCGAGGTTGCATCTCAAGGCAAGTGAACGGCCCACCACCCACTATTTAATTTCCAACGCCCACTGTGAATTCATAAAGCGAATAGTCAGACATGTGAAGACTGACAGGGCCCTTGGCGGTTGAGCGCGGCTACCCACCCGCATGACAAGCATATATACAGACACCAGCGCAGCAATTCCTGCGCGGGAGAAACCGATATAATGAAACTTACACGCATTGAAATCTTCAATTTTCGCAAGTTGCGGCGCGCCCGTCTGGACCTTTCGGACAAGCAGACGCTGCTCGTCGGGGCCAACAACAGCGGCAAGACATCGGCCATGAAGGCGCTGCGCAAATTCCTCAAGGATTGCGGCGGTATCGACTCGCGTGATGTTACAGCCTCCAACTGGGCCGCGATCGAACAAACCGCTAGCGCCTGGACACAGGAGGCTGAGGCGGATCTCAGCCCGCTCCTGGCTCAGCTTCCGTTCCTCGACGTCTGGCTCCATGCTGACACGTCAGAATTGCACCATGTCGCGCATTTGATCCCAACACTTACCTGGACTGGCGGTCTGCTGGGCGTGCGCCTGCGCATGGAGCCAAAGAAGGGGGCGGACATCAAGGCGCAGTACCTGGCTGCGCGAGAGGCCGCTCAGACGCTACGACCCGGCGGCGCAACGGCCGACGGCTTCGCGCTTTGGCCACGCGACTTTCGGGAATTTCTGGACAAGCGCCTGAAGGACCTGTTCGAGCTCAACGCCCATATTTTGGACCCTGCGAGCTTCACCACGACAGGGCCGGTGGAGCCAAATCCCCTGCCGCCCTTGTCGGAGGGGATCGGTGCGAACCCATTTGCTGGCCTCATCCACATTCGTGAGATCAACGCGCAACGCGGTTTCGCAGATGCAGGAGACAGTAAGGGCGACGACGATGAGCCGAGGAACGCAACCAGCCGGAAGATCGCCAGCCAGATACAGCCTTATTTTCGCAAACATATCGACCCCGAAACAGACCCCACGCCGAACGACATCAAAGCGCTCAAAGCCATCCATGATGCCGAAACCACCTTCAATGCCCGTCTCAAGGATGGTTTCGCCGATGCCATCAAGGAACTGGAAAATCTTGGCTACCCCGGCGGACTTAACAATCCGAAACTCTCCATTGCCACGCAGATCAAACCCGTTGACGGACTCGATCACCCGGCGGCCGTGCAATACGATATCTCTGGCAACGCATCTGGGGTGAAACTGCCTGAAAGCTACAACGGCTTGGGCTTCCAGAACCTGATCTCCATGGTTTTTCAGCTCATGCGTTTCCGGGATGACTGGATGCAGGTGGGCAAGTTCAAATCACAGGTGGTGACCCCGGACGACAGGGGCATCGAACCCCTGCAACTGGTGCTGATTGAGGAGCCGGAGGCGCATCTGCATGTTCAGGTGCAGCAGGTCTTCATGGCTAGGGCACATAAGGTGCTGCGCAACCATGAGGATCTGGAGAGGGAGGACTCGGCTTTTACCACGCAACTGGTGGTGAGCACCCATTCGGGCCACATTGCGCACGCCGCTGCGTTTGATGAGTTGCGCTATTTCAAGCGCGAGCTACCCGGTAACGGAGTTGTGCCTACGGCCAGTGTGGCGAATATGACGGGGCTCTTTGGCGCGGACACACAAACCCGTCGCTTCGTGACGCGCTATCTGCTGAGCACACATTTTGACCTGTTCTTCGCCGACGCCATCATCGTGATCGAGGGCGCCGCGGAGCGGATTCTGCTGCCGCATCTGATCCAGCATCACTACCCTGACCTGGCTGCGGCCTATCTATCCTTCCTAGAGCTGGGGGGCAGCCACGCGCACCGCATGCGTCCCTTGATCGAGGCACTGGAGGTGCCGACGCTGATCATCACCGATCTCGATGCCGTGGCGAAGGTCGACAAAGACGGAAAGACTGTCTCGCAATCGGCCCGACCACGCTCGGGAGCGGCTCAAATCACCGTGAACCACGTGCTGAAAACCTGGCTCCCCGGAATCGTGGAGATCGATACGCTAATGGCCGCGCCGCCGAATACGCTCTGTCATACCGATGCCACCCGCCCAATCGCCGTCGCCTACCAGACCCCGCAAGAGGTGACGCAGGGTGCGCAGACCCAAGCCATCACGCCCATCACGTTTGAGGATGCTCTTGTTCTGGCCAATGCGGAGACCGTGACGGACGCAGCAAAGGCAGGGTTCGCTTGCCGCATGACTCGTGCTTTTGCGAAATCCATCACCGCAGAGCCCACGCCTGAGGACCTTGCCACGGCGCTCTTTGATCGATTGGCAAAATATCCGGAGAAGGCCGCCTTTGCCCTGGATCTTCTATACATCGAAGACATCAAAGTGTTGCGCGCGCCCCCCTATATCGAGAAGGGCTTGATCTGGCTCGCCGACACACTGACGGGCGGGGAGGGCGCGGCGTGACAGACGTGACCGACGACAACCGCGATGCTGACGCTGACGCGACGATCCGCGCGTGCCTGTCCCTCGATAAGCCACGCAGCTTCTTTCTCTTTGCCGGGGCGGGATCTGGAAAGACGCGATCTCTCAAGGAGGCACTTGAGGGATTGGACGCACAGACCCTGACCACCTTGCGCAAACACAGCCGCAAGATTGCCGTCATCACCTATACTAACGCCGCCGCAGATGAGATCACACGCCGCGTCAAGGCCGATCCGGTGTTTCAGGTGCAGACTATCCACAGTTTCGCCTGGTCGCTGATCGAGGGGCGCACAGCTGATATTCGGGGCTGGCTAGAAAGCAACCTGCGGACAGAAATTGCCAAGATCCAGGCAGCCCATGCGAAGGGCCGGGCGGGCAACGCCCATGACGAACGCGTCAGGAAGATGGCCTCCAAGACAAAGCGGCTGGAGCGCCTGGCCGAGATCCGCACCTTCACCTACGCGCCAGAAGGGGACAATTTCGGCCGCGATGCGCTTCAACATACCGAGGTAATTGCGCTCGCCGCGCATTTCCTGACCGAAAGCGAGACGTTTCAGAACATCGTTCTGGCGCGCTACCCGTTCATCCTGATCGACGAGAGTCAGGACACGATGAAACCGTTGATGGAGGCGCTTTTGACCTTCGAAGCGCGCCATCGCGGCCGCATCGTCTTGGGGTTGCTCGGGGACACGATGCAGCGCATTTACACCGATGGTTTGCGCGATCTCGACAAACGGGTGGGGGATTTCGCGCAACCGGCCAAACAGATGAACCACCGCAGTCGCGCGCGGATCGTGGACCTGGCGAATGCGATCCGGCGCGACGATGATGGCCGCCAGCAGCGGGCGCGCGCAGACAAGCCGGGGGGCACCGTGCGTGTCTTTCTTGCGCCAAGCGAGGGCACGGATCGCGCAGCCTTCGAAGCCTCCGCCCGAGCGGAAATGGCCCGCATCACCGGAGATTCCGCGTGGCAGAACGCGGAGGCGATCAAGACCCTCACGATTGAGCGTCACATGGCCGCCGCGCGTCTTGGTTTCAGTGAGCTGTTTGAGCCCCTGAGCAAACCCGACAAGCTCAAGGACGGGTTTCGCGACGGTACCTTGCCCGCGATGCGGCTTTTCACCCACCGGGTCTTGCCTTTGGTGACGGCACAACGGAATGGGGATGCCTTTGCCGCGATGGCAGTGCTGCGCGACGGCTCACCGCTGGTCGACAAGCGAGATATCCGGGCAGGGCGCGCGGGCCAAGCCACTGGCCTCGACGTGGCACGGGCAGGCGTCGCGGCGCTGAAGGCGCTGTTTGAGGGCGAACGGGATCCGAGTTGTGCCGAAGTGTTAGCGGTCGTGGCCGAGCACCGGCTGTTCCCGATTCCCGACCAGCTTCGGCCCTGTTTGCCGGACGGCAGTCCCGTGGCTCAGGACATGGCCGACATCCTTGCCGAGCTTGGTTCCTTCTTTGACGAGCTGGACCAGACCGCGTCCAAGGCCACACCAGCCACCGACACCACTATCACCAAGGCTTGGACGCTGGCGCTTGGTGCCCCGTTTTCCCAGGTGGCGCGCTACCTCGCCTATGTTGAAGACCGCAGCCCCTATGGCACCCACCAAGGGGTCAAGGGGCTCGAATTTGCCCGGGTCATGGTGATCGCCGATGACGCCCACACGCGCTTCAAGGGGCTTGCTTCCTACGAGACACTGTTCGAGGTGAAGCCCCTTGGGTCAACCGCGCAGAAGAAAGCAGACAACGGTGAGGAAACCACGATCGAGCGCACACGCCGCTTGCTCTATGTCACTTGCACCCGTGCTGAAGAGAGCCTCGCGCTTGTGCTCTATTCCGAGGCCCCCGACACGATCCGCACGTTCCTGAGCTCCAACGGATGGACGGCCGAGGACGAGGTCGTGATGGCTGCGGCCGACGGAACCTATCAGGAAGCTTCAGTGCAACGCTGAACCAGTTCTGTAGTGACCGCTTTGGGCTAACAGGATTCAGAATTGCCAAGCAAAGCGTCTACAAATCTAGGGACACCTCATTGCACCCATCGTGCTTCTTGCGCTTTCTATGGTTTGTACCCATCTTCGGTGTATGGACCTAATATACCCAATAAATTTCGTCGGCCACGATGAGTGGATAGACAGTGGATACGAACCCAAACTGGCGCATGGCGACGTCGTCACTCGCGACGGTGAAGTTCTCGGAAGCTGGCGAGTCGTAGATTACGACTCCAAAGACGAATATTCGAGTGGGCGCTTTGAGTTCATCTTGAACGGGGCAAGTGCGGTGAAATTCTCTGAGGATTTTGCGATGCTCGATGTCCGGACCAGCCGTGGGTTCACGTTATCAAACCTGACAAGAGCAATCCGTGCATGGCACCAAAATGAACAGCAATGAGAATTGGCCCACGTTTGCTTGCCTTGGTTGGGGGTCATTGATCTGGGAGCCTGGAGGCCTGCCCATTTCGCACGAATGGCACGGAGACGGACCAGACCTGCCGCTTGAATTCGCGCGAAAATCAAAGGATGGCCGCATGACACTTATTGTGTGTAAGCAGGGTACTCTGTGTTCGACACTTTGGAACACTTTGTCATCTACATCGCTAGATGAAGCGCGCGAGGCACTTGCCGAGCGCGAAGGCCTTCCAAGTACTAAGAATGCAGCATTTTGGACTGGTTCTGGCTCATCTGGTCACCATGGTGCGGAGCTTGTTGGGGCTTGGGCGAATAAACGTGGCTTCGCGGGCGTCGTATGGACTGGTCTTCCCCCAAAATCACCAGTCACGGATCAGAACGACGACCGTCCGTCAATTGAGGATGTCATCTCGCATCTTCGCGGTCTCAAGGGAAACTCTGCGGTTCGGGCCGAAGAGTACGTTCGCAGAGCTCCAAACCAGATTTCGACTTCATACCGAGCTCGCATTATCGAAGAGTTCGGTTGGAACTGACTGATCCATCGTAGAATTCCAAACCAAGGTCGGCTCTAAAGACGCTGCAATGCCGCATCGGTTGGCAAGGCCAATGTCCTCAATTGGTCGTTCATGAAATTGCGAGCCGGTGACGGGCAGGTACGAAAGGCGGCGAGAACTGTTCTACGGATCATTCATCGCTTGTGTGGGCGGGTTGTGTGCCAATGGGCTGGCGCCTCGCTGACAGGCTGGGTTCAGGGGCGCAGCGCCTGATCGACATTTTGCGGGTGGGTGCGTCAGCAGCCGGGCCCCGCAAAATAATATTCGGTCACCAATACTTAGCGAGAACCACGAAGTTGGATCATGATGGATCAACTTAGGTCATTTTCCCGACCCCGATATCAGTCTGACGTGAAACGAAACACAGCCTTGGATTGTGGCGGGTCAGACACCGCATTCTGGGGGACTAGCGCGGCAACACCAAGCGCACGGTCGAGATCTCGCCGCGCTGAGGCTTCGATGTCGCGCCACGCTGGGGTTGCTTCAATTGTCCCCGCCAGAGTGTCAGGCCGTGAGGGCCAGCCGAACATCCGCTGCGCCGTGCGGGCGATCCGGTCTGCCAGTTCTTCCCACCGGAACCAGCGGGGTATCGCGGCGGCCAACCGGCTGGTCCAGTCCGTCACCATTGCCAGCATGTCGCGAAACCTCTCCGAAAGGCTGACACCCGGAGAGTCTGCGCTCAACGCATCGAGCCCCTCAAGAATGATCGGATCGACGCAGGCATGAAGTGCCGCGTTTTCATCGGCGTTTCGGGCCGGATAGCCACGCGGGTCTGTCCGGCGATCCAGACGCGCCAGCAGACGTTCATCTGTTTCTGCGACAGCAAGTGCGCTGATCAAACCTTCCGCTGCCAACCTCTGCCCAAGTTCAGCTTCTTGCAGCCACTGCGCAGCCGAGCGCTGTGAAGCGGCCAGCTCGCGTGCTTCGGCCTGCTCGGCCCGATCGTTGGCTGACGTCGCGCGTCGTTCTGCTTTTTCCGCATCCTTCAGGAGTGCGATACGGTTCTGCTCAGCCTTCCAGGTTGTCCTGTCTAGGCGGCGGCGCTTTGGCCCGGTGCGGGCCTGCCCGTGTTTTGATCCGACCTCGCTGTGATAGCGATCCTGCCAAGTGCTCATCACCCTCCGATAAGATCGCGATGGCGATCCTGACCAGCGATTCCTTATGTGCTCGTCCTGGGCAACGTGCCCTTCATGGCACAGCTTTGAATTCATGCGCGGGTTGGCGTCTGAGATCAGGGGCAAGGCGAGAATATGCAGGTGCGGATGAGACTCATCGCGGTGTTCGACGATCGTCATGACTTCGAGGCTGTTCGCCTCTGCATCGCGCTTGGCGAAGGCAATCACGGCTTCGCGCCACGCCTGATATTCTTCATTATCCGCGTCTTCGACGGTATCGGGATAGCTGAACACCGATGCCACCAGAACGTGCGTATCGACACGGATCCCGCGCAGTTCGGCCTTCTGGTCGGGGCATTGCTTGCGCAATTTTCTTAAGACCCGGTTCTGCTCGGCCACGCGTGCCTCGATCATGCCAATCAGGTCGCGCGGCTGCATCCCTTCTAGGATGCCGGGAGGCTGAGGGCATGGAACATACGGACAAGCACCCTCCAGCCGCTCAAGCTCTTCGATGATCGAGCGAACGGACCTGCTCTTGGAATTACCTTTCTGGCTGTAGGTTTGCTTATGGGCGAAGATAGATTTTCCCGTTACTGGCGGCACGTCAGTCATGGCACCCACCTTTGGCGAAAGCGATCAGTTCACCCAGCAGCCGGTCAAGAACGGCACTTTGGCGTGCTTCGCTCCGCACCATGCTGATGAACGCCGCAGCAGTATCCCTCACCCGGCATTTATCAGAGCGCCCAGCATTGTGATCGGCCACCAAAAGGCACAGAGCTGCCCTCGATCCGCCCAAAATCTCGCACTGGCGCTGCCAGATACCCTGCGCGATACCGATCTGACAGCCGCGCTCCCGCGCCGCCAGCTTAAGGCTTCGCCATGTTGCTGATCCCCCTGGCTCACCCATCGCGTAAAACTCAATAAGCTCACGAAACTCCAGGCCAGCCAGTCGCAAAGCAAGCGCGGGGCTGACGCGCACCGGCCGCGCTTCGCACTGCTTCTCAGCCCTACAGGTTTTATTGATATTTTCTTTACTTGTATTGGGTGGGGGTGAAATGTCGCACTGGTGGGGCTTTTCACCCCTACGGACTTCCGCAGAAAAATCTTCCCAGACCTCTTCCAAGGCTTCGGCCACCTGCTTCAGGCGCTCGAAGCTCTGAATGGTAGACGGGCGGCGGTTCGGCAGGATTTCTTCAGCGGCCTTTATTGCACCCTCGAAGCACAGCCTGCGAATGTCTCCGAACAGCTTTTTGATCCGGGCGCGCAGCCGTTCGGCCTCCTCCTCTTCAAAGGTCGCCATTCGAGCCGCCGCCTGAATCTCGGCGGCACGCGCAATCAGGGGCGCGAGGTTGATCCCGAATTCGTGGCCGATCCTGCCATCTCTTCGGGAGCCTACGCGGCGACTGTGATCGGAAGCTGATTTCGCCAGAAAGCCCCGCTCAATTAAACTAGCCTCGATCCGTGCGACCTGCCGCCGGTCAAGCCCGGCCTGCGATGCGGTTTTCGTTATCGAAATCCAGAAACCGCAAATCCGGCCACCAACGTAATCTTCATCCATTATGTTGGAGATCGCGACCTTCAGATAGGCGATTGCGCCCTTGCTGAGTCCGAGCTGCCGCCGGGCTCTCTCGATCAATCCAAAGAACTGCCAGCGCGTCATGCCCTCCGGGAGGCCACCATGCGTAAGATGCTGCGTCATGACAGCACCTCTTTTCTGGACGGCATCTCTCTGGTGATGCTATAAGCGTCGGGAAAGTCGGATACTTTCACATGCACTTTGACCCCGGTTTCGGTTGCCGCCGAGCCGGGGTTTTCATTTGGGCTGCACCTGGCCGCAGCAGCGTGAAGAGCGGATATCTGTACAGGTTTTGTACAGACGAAGCCCGGATTCCGTCCGAAATGGACCGGAAAATCATGCAAACTGCTGCATGAAGCTCCAAGGTTAATCCGGCAGTCATTTGATTTTAAATAAGAATTTGGTGACCCCGGCAGGATTCGAACCTGCAACCTGCCCCTTAGGAGGGGGCTGCTCTATCCAGTTGAGCCACGGGGCCGTGCCAGGCTCTCTGTAACCGGGATTTTCCGGGTTGTCATCGCCTTTGCACAATTGTTGTACACACTGACCTGTTCACGCTACCATCGGACAAAACAACAACGCAGGTGCCTCCCGTGAACAGTGAAACCAAACGCCCGCTTACCCTTCGTGATGTGTCCGAGGCTTCCGGAGTATCCGAGATGACGGTAAGCCGGGTTCTGCGTAACCGGGGGGATGTGTCTGACGCCACCCGCACCCGCGTTCTGGCCGCCGCCAAAGAGCTTGGCTATGTCCCCAACAAGATCGCGGGCGCATTGGCGTCCAGTCGGGTTAATCTGATCGCGGTGATCATCCCTTCGCTTTCGAACATGGTCTTCCCCGAGGTGATGACGGGCATCAACCAGGTGTTGGAAGACACCGAATTGCAACCCGTGGTCGGGGTAACCGATTATCTGCCCGAGAAAGAGGAAAAAGTGCTGTACGAGATGCTCTCGTGGCGGCCCTCTGGCGTGATCATTGCGGGGCTTGAACATACCGAAGCTGCGCGCGCCATGCTGGATTCGGCGGGTATTCCAGTGGTCGAGATCATGGACACGGATGGCAAGCCGGTGGATGCGATGGTGGGGATCTCACACCGCCGCGCGGGGCGCGAAATGGCGCAGGCAATCCTGAAGGCCGGATATCAGCATATCGGTTTCATGGGTACCAAGATGCCACTGGATCACCGCGCACGGAAGCGGTTCGAAGGCTTTACCGAAGTTCTTGGCAAACACGGGATCGAGATCGAGGATCGCGAGTTCTACTCCGGTGGATCGGCCCTGGCCAAGGGGCGCGAAATGACCCAGGCTATGCTGGAACGCTCGCCCGAGCTGGATTTTCTGTATTACTCGAACGATATGATCGGGGCCGGTGGTCTGCTGTACCTGTTGGAACAGGGTATCGATATTCCGGGACAGATCGGCCTGGCAGGCTTTAACAATGTCGAGCTTTTGCAGGGCCTGCCCCGAAAACTCGCGACGATGGATGCCTGTCGTCTGGAAATCGGCCGTCAAGCTGCCCAGATCATCGCCGAACGTCTGGAAAATCCTGATACCGAGATCGAGACACGCGTTACTCTGACCCCCACGATCAGCTATGGTGACACGCTGAAACGGCGATGAACACACCCCTGAAAAGGCTCGACAACCGGACGGCACGGGCGATCTTCATGGACCGCCACGCTTTGGGCGAACAACCCTCGGGTTCAGGCAAAGGTGTCGCGCTTCTGGATCTGATCCAACGGCTTGGGTTTGTTCAGCTTGACAGCATCAACACCGTTGCCCGTGCCCATGACATGATCCTGTTCTCGCGCAGGCCCGCCTATCGCAGCGCCAATCTTAAAAGGCTCTATGAAAGGGACAATGCGCTTTTCGAGCATTGGACGCATGACGCGGCGGTCATTCCGATGGAGTTCTATCAGCATTGGCATCTGCGCTTTCAGCGGGATGCGGATATGTTGAAGGCGCGGTGGAAGAACTGGCGGCGGGATGGGTTCGTACAGCAGTTTGACACAGTCCTGCAACACATCCGCGACCATGGTGCGGTGTCGTCCTCGGATGTTGGCAAGGATGAAAAGAAGGGCTCGGGCGGATGGTGGGACTGGCACCCATCGAAAACCGCGTTGGAGTATCTGTGGCGCTCGGGTGCCCTGACCGTCGTCGGTCGGGATGGGTTCCAGAAACGCTATGATCTGACAGAGCGCGTGATTGAAACACAGCTCTGCCCCGGAAACACGCCCTGTGATGCCGAAGCGACCGTGGATTGGCTGTGCAACGCCGCATTGGACCGGCTTGGATTTGCAACATCCGGAGAGTTGGCGGCTTTCTGGGACACCGTCAGCGCGGCTGAGGCAAAAGACTGGTGCGCGGCGTCTCTGGAAAGTGGCGATATTGAAGAAATCGAGGTCACCTGTGCCGATGGGCGCTTGCGCAAGGCATTCGCACGCCCAAATCTGACGACCGAAGTACCGCAGCCGCCAGGCCGCATTCGCGTGCTCAGCCCGTTTGATCCCATGCTGCGCGACCGCAACCGGACCGAGCGGCTGTTCGGCTTTCACTACCGCATCGAGGTTTTCGTCCCCGAGGCCAAACGAACCTATGGATACTACGTTTTTCCGCTGCTTGAGGGCGACCGTATGATTGGCCGTATCGATATGAAGGCCCACCGCGATCGTGACCTGCTGCATGTCAAAGCGCTCTGGCCCGAGCGCGGGGTGCGCTGGTCAGATGCCCGTACCCTACGCCTGAACGCCGAGCTGGACCGGGTGCGGCGACTGGCCGGTGTGGAACATGTGACTTTCGCCAAGGACTGGCTGAAAGACCCTAAATAGGGTCTATTCTGCGTCGGACAGGGACAATTTGATCGGTTCCAGCCCATCAATCTCACCTGTCAGAACATCCCCTGCAACGACTGGACCAACGCCAGCCGGCGTACCGGTCAGGATCAGGTCACCGGGGCGCAGGTGGTAAAAGCCGGACAGGTGCATGACAATCTCGTCGATCTTCCAGATCAGCTCCTCCAGGGTCGCGTTCTGGCGCAACTCTCCGTTTACGCTTAGCCGAATGCGCTTGTCATCTTCCGGGGTCCAGTCGGCAGATGGTGTCAACGGGGCAAAGACCGCTCCGTTTTCGACGTCCTTTCCCAGATCCCAGGGCCGCTGCTTGTTGCGCTCGCGGATTTGCAGATCACGGCGCGTCATATCCAGGGCGCAGCCATAGGCAAAAATGGCATCCCACGCCTGCGCACTGGTGGCGCGAAACACGGGTTTTCCAATGGCCAATGCCAATTCCATCTCATGGTGGTAATTCTCGGTCCCAGCGGGATAAGGAACCGTCGCACCTGAGAGTACGGCGTTCGGGGCGGATTTAGTGAAATAGAAAGGTGCCTCGCGATCCACCTCATTCCCCATTTCTGCAGCATGGGCTGCATAATTTCGACCAACGCAGAAGATCCGTCCAATGGGATATCCGGCCGCCGCGCCGACAACGGGGATGGTGATCGGGTCCGGAAGCGAAAACAGGCTGTTTGGCATGATAATCCCTGAAGGTTGCGTAGCTGCCATATTACGTCTGCCAGACCCTCCAGCAAGCCCGGAAAACACGCTGTATTTCGCCAATCTCGAAGTGGTGTTTCAGCGTGAAACGGCTCAATTCTGACCTGATTGACTGACGCCGTGTCAAAAATTGGTTTCATCAGTTTTTATGGTCTCACCAGTACACAAACAGGTCGAAACAACTCTTGGCTCAGTCAAAAGCCGGGCAAAATCCTCAGGTAGTCAGGACCGCTCCGATTTCGGTGCGGTGCCAAAATTCAGAACAGCAGCTTTGGTAAAGCATTTCACCAAAGTGACGTCGGCAAACCATAGGCTGACCCATTTAACGGTCGGCAACTGCCTAAATCAGTTTCGGAGAGTATAGGTGCAAGGCCCCTCCCCCAAGGGCCGAAAGACCCTGTTCAGAGCCACATTATAGGCTTTTCATATACTCCGAAGCACAGGCCGGACCGTCAGGTTTGACGTAACCGGTCTTGGGCCAGGCACCAACGACCAGTCCGGGTCTGGCCGCCCCGTCGGAGACTCCCCCTACAGTTTCCGGCGGGGTCACTGCCGACGACACCGGATGCAGTGCCAATAATCAGGATTCGAGGTCCTTCAACTCGTTCAGCAGATCCAGCAGTAACTCATGCTTGTCCGGTCCAAGCTGAGATCGAATACGTTCCGCCTGTGCCGTGCTTGCAGCCAGATTGGCACGAATGATCTGAACCCCTTTTGTGCTGATCTCAACAACCTGACGCCGTCGGTCTGCCGGATGGCTGCGCCGCGTGATCAGTCCGCGGGTCTCCAGCTTTTGCAGAATGCGCGTCAGGCTTGGCAGCAACAGGCAGGCGCGATCGGCGATGTGGGTCGGCTCTTGCGGGCCTTCTTCATTCAACACCCGCAACACCCGCCACTGCTGTTCCGTGACACCAGCGTCAGCCAGCATTGCTCGAATGGGTCCCATAACCTTTTCCCGCGCCCGCAAAAGCGCAATGGGCAAAGATCGCGACGTCAGAGGGAGATCGTCGGTCATAAGAAAATTATCACCGAAATCCGGGATATAAGCAAGCAACCCGACACGCAGCAGCAGCGCCCACTCCCGTATACGCACGTTATGCGGGCCGATTTCAGGCTGGACAATTAGGAACGACCGTTGATGATGCGACCGAGGTCCATTTCATGTCCTTCTCACCTGCTCCGGCTCAAATATGAGGTTTCAGCATGTCAGCCCCAAAGAATATGTTCAAACAGGCTCTCATAAAGGGCGAACAGCAGATTGGTTGCTGGATGAGCTTTGCTGAATCCGTCACCGCCGAGATCATGGGAACCGCGGGTTTCGATTGGCTGGTGATCGATGGTGAACATGCGCCAAATGAGATCCGCTCGATCCGGGATCAACTGACAGCTTTGGCCGGTAGCGCATCTCATCCCGTTGTTCGGGTCCCTGTTGGAGAGACCTGGCTGATCAAGATGGTTCTGGATGCTGGTGCCCAAACAGTACTGGTTCCGATTGTCGAAAGCGCCGCGCAGGCGCAGGATCTGGTCCGTGCCTGCCGCTATCCACCGGACGGGGTGCGGGGTGTTGGCGCAGCGGCATCGCGCGCCACGATGTATGGGTCGACAAGCGACTATATCCAGACCGCAGATCAGGAAATCTGCCTGTTGTTGCAGGTGGAAACCCGCGCCGGAGTGGCCGCGTTGGATGACATTCTTCAAGTCGAAGGTGTGGATGGCGTTTTCATTGGCCCCGCTGATCTGTCAACCGACATGGGGTACAAGGGCAACAGCACCGCACCCGAGGTGCGTGCGGTCATCGCGGACGCCCTGGCCCGGATCAAGGCCGCAGGCAAAGCGCCGGGCATCCTTGCCACCAATGACGAAGCGCGTCAGGCCTATCTGGACATGGGCGCCCAATTTCTGGCGGTCGGCATTGATGTGATGCTGCTGGCACAGGCCGCACGCGCGCTGGCCGCGCAGTGGAAACCTTCTTAGACACTCAAGAGCGCATGGCCGCAGCGGCCTGCGCATAGCCGCCCGAGGCTCCATCAACAAAATGCACATGGTCATCCCGGGTGGCCGAGGGGACGATACATGTCATCATCGCCTCGTCCTGTGCGTGCAAACCGTATCTGATTTTCCCACGGCGACGCGCCTCTTCAAGCAGGTGTTCGATTTGGCGCAATGTGTCCGGATCGCAGTCGAGCGTCATTTTCAGCCCGTCATCAAACTTTCGGTAATCGGCATTACTACTGACCATATGTCTGTAATGGTCCGGCTCAAAGCGTCCCATCCGCAGGCCAGTTTTGAACAATACCGCGATCAACAGGTTTTGAACCAGCAGAACGAGCTTGTGCAAAATCACATGACGCCCGTTGCGCGACACATGTGCGTCGATGTCAAGGCCGGGTGGAGGCCATGTCATGGGCGGACCCTTTTCCGACACCGGATGGCCAGCACGCTCAAGCGCTTCCGACGCGGACAAGACGGATTGCGCAAGATCGGCAAAGTCCCGTTCGGTTGCTGACGGTGTGGGCTGTACGACCAGTGAAACGATCTGACCGTGACGGGCCGGGCTGTTGGACCACCTGCAAGAAAGGCCTGTCAGATCCGGCTGCGCACCTGGCCCTGCGGGTGTGACCATATTTTGCCCGGCTTTCATCCCGGCCTCGGCCCAGGCCAGACCGCCGCCGGAAAACATGGCGTAATCCACTCCGGCAGAGGGTGCATAGCGCGCAACACGCAGATCCTTACCCGCTTTGCGAATATCAGCCACCGACACCAGCGCCGCCCGTAATGGCATGGAGAACTCTTCATCCGCCCAGCGCCGCAAATCCGCCAGCGTAGTCCGGGCGGTTTCAGCTTTTCCGGGTGGAACAGCAAACCCAGCCCCATCGCCGCCAAAGACGTATGGAAACAGCGCGCCGTCCATTGCATTGATCATGGCCGAAATTACCGCAGCGCCCACAGTATTGACGGTCTTGTACCGGCCCCGCGCGATTTCGCCTGTTGAATCGACAATGTCAGCAACACCCAGAACCCAATCATCGGGCAGTTTTGAAAACTGTGCGGGGTCTGCCAGGCGGGTAAAATCGCGCTGCAAGGGAAGGTTTTCGTAAAATGTGAACTGGAGGTCTTTCATGCTCCCCCTCGGAATCAATGTTTTGACAAAGATAGCCGGAAGGCGAGCCATGTCCTGACTTTGAAACATAATACACAGGCTTGTGCGTTGCATCACGGCGTGCCAAGCATTTTCCTCGGACGAGCAGGAAAGGGCTGAAGATGCAGGCAGGTTTGGTGGTTTTATGCCTGGGCTATGTGCTCAGCCAATTTTTCCGCGCTTTCCTTGCGGTTCTCAGCCTGGATCTGGAACGTGATATCAGTGCCATGCCCGAAGATTTGGCCTTTGCTTCCGGTCTTTGGTTTATTGTATTCGCCGTCATGCAGATCCCGGTCGGATGGGCGCTGGACAGGATTGGTCCCCGCCTCACGTCCGCCGCGCTGCTTCTGGTGGGCGGGGCAGGTGGAGCGGCGGTTTTTGCAGCCGCAACAACGCCCCTGCACATCAGCATAGCCATGGGCCTGATCGGTGTCGGGTGCTCTCCGGTCCTAATGGCCTCCTACTATATCTTTGCGCGTGAATACCCCCCGGCGCGGTTTGCCACATTGGCCGCCGTGATGTTGGGCGCAGGGTCCGTTGGAAATCTGGTGGCTTCTTATCCAACCGCGCTTGCCGTGGAATGGATGGGGTGGCGCGCAACGATGGTCGGGCTGGCCACAGTGTCCGCCGCAATCGCATTGGGCCTGTGGCTGACTGTTCACGACCCGGCGAAGGTCGAAACAGAACACAAGGGATCCCTGCTGGATCTGCTGAAGGAGCCTGCCCTGTGGCTGATCCTGCCCCTGATGCTGGTTGCTTACGCCCCCTCTGCTGCGCTGCGAGGGCTTTGGGCCGGGCCTTACCTGAACGATGTCTTTGGCTTAAGTGCCACTCAGATCGGCACTGCAACGCTGATCATGGGTGCGGCTATGATTGCGGGCACTTTTGTCTACGGACCGCTGGACCGCGTTTTTGGTACCCGGAAATGGGTGGTTTTCGCTGGCAACGCACTGGGCGCAGCTGCGTTGGGCTTGCTCTGCTTGTGGATCGAGGATGCAACATGGCTGTCTGTCCTGCTGATGGCCGTAATCGGCTTTACCGGTGCCAGCTTTCCGGTCATCATGGCCCATGGTCGGGCCTTTGTGCCTCCGCATCTGGTGGGGCGTGGTGTGACATTGCTGAATCTTTTCGGCATCGGCGGCGTTGGCATTGCTCAATTCGTCACCGGACGTATTCACGCAGCCACCGTGCAAGACGGATCAACGGCACCCTACACCGCAATATTCGGGTTTTTTGCGGTCACCCTTGCCATTGGTTGCGTGATCTATCTATTCAGCCGGGATAGTGTGGATTGACGCAGCCATCAGGAGAGCCTGTTGAAAGACCCCATTGTCATAGCCCCAAATCTAAAACGCAGACTTTCGGGCGTAACAGCGACCATCGCACGGCTGGTTCCGCTGCAGGCGCAATGGATCGACATCGCCGCCACTGGACCGGGTCTGCCCGCCGACACGCCGCACATCCCGCTGGGTCGACTGCCTTTCCTGTCGCGTCGTAAAAGGCGGGTCTGGCACGCACGCCGCAACACCGAGATGTTGCTGGGGCTCATCCTGCGCGATGTGTTCCGGTTAAAGCTCAAAATGCTGTTCACAAGCGCGTCCCAAAGGCCGCACACAGGCTATACCAAATGGCTGATCGGAAAGATGGATGCGGTCGTTGCAACCTCGCGCAAAACCGCAGGGTATCTTGAGCGAGACTCGCAGGTGGTGATGCATGGCATCAACCTGGAGGACTTCGTTCCGCCTTCAGACAAGGTCACCGTCCGTGCTCGGCTGGGGCTGCCGGATGGGGTACTGTTAGGGTGTTACGGCCGTATTCGACACCAAAAAGGCACGGATGCCTTTGTCGACGCCATGATTGACGTGTGCGGGCGGTTCGACACAGTGTCAGGCATCGTCATGGGCCGGGCAACCGAGAAACACACCGCTTTTCTGGCCGAACTGAAGGATAAAGTCACCAAAGCTGGCTTGTCTGATCGCATCCTTTTCAAGCCCGAGGTGGCGGTAGATCAGATTGCTGAATGGTATCAGGCCCTGGACCTGTTTGTTGCGCCACAAAGGTGGGAGGGATTTGGTTTGACCCCTCTTGAAGCAATGGCCTGCGCTGTTCCGGTTGTAGCCACAGATGTCGGTGCGTTCTCCGAGATCATAACTGATCCATCCTTTGGCAAGGTGGTGGCCCCCGATGATGTTCCCGCCTTGGTCGAGGCGATTGCCCAGATGTTGAAATGCAATGATTCCCTGTCACAAGCGGGTCAGGCATCCCGCACCCATGTCGAGCAGAATTTTGACATTCAGGGCGAAGCAAAGACGCTGGTTGCGCTATATGAACGACTTTTGAACGATTGAACCGCTTGAATTCAGCATCAGTCGTTGAAAACCCCGCTGATAGCCCTTTTTTCTTCGCCGCAACGCGGCTATGAACGCGCGTCCTTAACTTTGGAGACATGAAATGGGCTATCGCGTCGTAGTCGTCGGCGCCACGGGCAACGTGGGCCGCGAAATGCTGAACATTCTGGCTGAACGCCAGTTCCCGGTTGATGAACTTGCCGCCCTGGCAAGCCGTCGCTCGCTGGGTACCGAAGTAAGCTTTGGCGACAAGACCCTTACGACCAAAGATCTGGACACGTTCGATTTCACCGGCTGGGACATGGCGCTGTTTGCCGTGGGTTCCGAGGCGACCAAAGTCTACGCTCCAAAGGCGGCGGCCGCGGGTTGCGTGGTGATCGATAACTCGTCGCTCTATCGCTATGACCCGGAGATTCCGCTGATCGTGCCGGAATGTAACCCGCAGGCGATCCACGACTACAAGAACAAGAACATCATCGCCAACCCCAACTGCTCGACAGCGCAGATGGTTGTCGCACTGAAGCCGCTGCATGACCGCGCCAAGATCAAGCGCGTTGTTGTGTCGACCTATCAGTCAGTTTCGGGTGCCGGCAAAGAGGGCATGGATGAGCTTTGGGATCAAACCAAGGCCGTCTACAACCCAACCACCGAAGTCGCTCCGAAGAAGTTCCAGAAACAGATCGCCTTCAACGTCATTCCGCAGATCGACGTCTTCATGGAAGACGGCTCGACCAAGGAAGAGTGGAAGATGGTTGTCGAGACCAAGAAGATCGTCGATCCGTCGATCAAGGTCACCGCAACCTGCGTCCGCGTTCCGGTCTTCGTCGGCCATTCCGAGGCCGTGAATATCGAGTTCGAGGAATTTCTGGACGAAGACGAAGCCCGCGATATCCTGCGCGAAGCGCCGGGCATCATGGTGATCGACAAGCGCGAAGCCGGTGGCTACGTCTCGCCCATCGAGTGCGCAGGCGACTTTGCCACATTCATCAGCCGCATCCGCCAGGATTCGACCATCGAAAACGGTCTGAACCTGTGGTGCGTCAGCGACAACCTGCGCAAGGGTGCCGCCCTGAACGCGGTTCAGATCGCCGAACTGCTGGGCCGTGAGGTCCTGAAAAAGGGCTGAGGGCTTTCAAAGCTGAAAACCCCTAAGGGTCGCCCTTTGCAGGCGGCCCTTTTTTGTGCTTGCAGTCGACCATCCGGGCTGCAACCCTTGCGGGAAGATAACCCCCGATTTCCGCGAGTGATTATGAGACCCCTGATTTACCTTCTGGCCCTTGCGCCCACTGTCCTGAATGCTGAAACATTTTTGATCGACACCAAAGTCAGTGAGGTCACGGTTTACCCCAGAGGAGCCGACATTATCCGCACAGGGGCCTACGAAATTCCTGCTGGCAACCATCGTTTGATCTTGCAGGGCATTCCCGCACGTGACGAAGATCAGTTGTTTTCAATTCAGGTTCTGGCCGAAGGTCTGACACAAACCGCGTTGCTGCGGCGCTTTGAAAGCCTTCCGATACAGGACCGCAAAAGCGAAGCTGTAATGCAGGCTGAGGATCGGATCGAAGCTATCGAAGATCAGATCACTGCTGTCACTGACAAGGCAAAAGCCACCCGTCTACGCGCCGAGGCTGCACGCCAATCCTTATTGTTTCTTGGTCAATTGGGACAGAATGAAGGTCTGCCTGCCGACCCAAACACGCTGCGTGAGATCACCCGCATGATCGCCGAGGAATCTCTGCGCGCCGAGCAAGAAGCCCAATCGGCGGAAATCGAAGCCCGGGGTGTCGAGCGGCAACTGGAACAGCTGGAAGAAGATTTGTTGATTGCTCAGGCTGATCTGGCAGCACTGATCCCCGAAGCTGATGACCATGTATTCGTTGCCGTCGACGTGACCGCCGACACAGCAACAAGTGGCGCTCTGACCGTGTCTTACATCGACTCCTATGCCGCAGAATGGTCTCCGGGATACGAGTTTCATTTGGCAACCGGCGACGCGCCCACAGTTCGGATCGACCGCAACATCCTGATCACGCAGGACACCGGTGAAAACTGGCGCGATGTTACGATGCATGTTTCGACCATTGCCCCCACAGGGCAGAACGCTGCATCATGGCTGCCTTCAGTACGACATTGGATACGCGAAACACCGCCGCCGCAACCAGAACAGGGAAATTTCGGGAAATTGGCAGAAGCGGTTGTCGAGGCACCTGTTATAGTGGAAGAGACATCCATAGGCACGATGTTGACCTCGTCAGTAGAAGGCACCGGTATCACATACACTTTGCCAAATCTCATCTCGGTTTCCACTAGTTATGAGATTACCGAGGTCGCATTGGACTCAATCACCCAATCTGCCGAGGTTTTTGCGCTTGGCGTGCCCTGGCGCGATGACACAGCGTATCGGACCGCGCGGTTCACAAACCCAATGGATCAGAGGCTTCTAGAGTCGGCTGCCGCACGGTGGTTTGTAGACGATATTCTTGTTGCTGCCGGAGGGTCGCAGGAAATTGGCCCTCGGGAAGAAATCGAGATGGGATTTGGTCCCATCCATGGTCTGACACTTTCGCGACAGATCCTGAACCGCAGCAGCGGTGACACCGGGATCATTTCGCGGTCCAATCAACGGATCGAACAGGCTGAAATCAGCATTGAAAACCTGACGGGCCAAACCTGGCCGCTGCGCCTTTTGGACCGGGTTCCATATTCCGAGCAGGACGATCTGGAAATCACGTGGAACGCCAATCCGCGCCCAAATGAAGAAAATGTGGACAACCAACGCGGAATTCTAGCTTGGGAAATGGATATTGCCCCCGATCAAAAGGCAAACATCACCTTGAACCTTGAACTGAACTGGCCAGAGGGGATGGACCTGAGGTAGCTTCCAAAGACGCTCGGATTTTGCCGTCTATTTCATCAGCCGCACCCATCAAGGCACCGACCGGACCCCAAGCATCGGCAGAGCGCTGACGGCAATCCAAATTACCGATCTGTTGACAAATTCAGGCGTGCTTGCCAGCTAATCACCGACCTGAACGTGACGGATGGGACAATACAGACAACAGGTGGTGCCCTGCACAGGGCATCAGGGGCAGAGCATGGGAAACTCGACCAAACGCAGAATTGGAAGATACCTGATCATGGGATGTACAGGCATTCTGGTTGGGCTTATCCTCATCGGGTTTACCGGGCAATTCCTGGCAGTCGGAGATTCCTTTGCGCTTTTCCGCCCGCAAGCTGGCGTTTTGCTTTTGCCGTGTGCCGCGATCCTGCTGTATATGCGCGCCAGATACCTTGCTTTGGTGACCCTGGCCTTTGCCGCCGTTGCTGTGGGATCAATCGCAACCAGTTTCGCCGCCCCGCCCAAGGACTGCGACGGTCCGTGTCTGACCCTGTATCAAAAGAACCTCATGAGCCGGGCGTGGCCCCGGTATTCGCTGGCCGACGACATCATTGCATCCGATGCTCAGATCGTGACGTTGCAGGAAGTCTCAAGTCACAACCGCGAATACATGAGCAACCTGTTCGAGCATTACCCCGAAAAGGTGATCTGTGAGTTTCGTCCCGAACAAAACGTTGCCATCCTGACAACTTTGCCGATTGTCGAAGGGTCCGGGTTTTGCCTGAAAGGTCATGGTCTTGTCGGAATACAAGTCGAAGCCCCGGACGGGTCTTTGGTCTGGATCGTATCGATCCACCTGAACTGGCCTTTTCCTTATGACCAATCAACCCAAAGCCGGATCATTGCGGAACGCATTGCGGATCTGGATGGCCCGGTTCTGATAGCCGGGGATTTCAACATGGTTCCTTGGGGTGCAAGCGTCCGGCGGATAGCGGCGGCAGCAGACAACCAGAGTTTTGGGGCCGTCCTGAACACTCATGATCTTGGCAGCTGGCACCTACCGTTGCCAATCGACAACCTTTTGCTCCCGAAGGGAACAACCGGAACAGTCGAACTGCGCCCGTTCATGGGATCCGACCATTTCGGCAAATTCGCGCGGTTTCGTTTGGATTGATCCGCGAGGCCCCCGCTGCCTTGGTGGACATACCAGAACGTATGTCGCGATCCCAAGAAGGGTCTAGGTGTTATTTTCGATCAGCACTTTCAGATTATTCAACCCCCGCTCGTAATCGCCGCCAACCCATTTATCCATCATCACCCCCATCCAGCGGGACATGGGGTTGAGCCCCAGATCGGATTCGAACCCCCAAGTCACATTGGTTGAGTCACCATCGGGTTTCAGAGTGAACGAAGCCGACGCCGTGCCCATCTGCCCAAAGTCCAGATCTGTTTTGACCAGTTGATTTTCCACGCTTTCGACGATTTCCTGCGACCCCGTACCGACCTGTGCGTGATCCGAGCTCCAGTTCAACTTGTTACCGACACCTTCCTCGGGGCCACTGTAGCTTAGTTTCGTCTCCGGATCGCGTGACAGCCAGGGTGACCATTTCTCGGTCGCTTGCATGGAATTCACAAACGGAAAGATCACTGCAGCCGGGGCGTCGATGGTGATGCTGCGGGACACTTCCGCCTTGCCGGGCAACACGTATGAGACGGCGACGAACAGAAAAACAAGAAGGCACAGCCCTGCGAGAATTCGTTTAAGTATCTTCATAGCAAGCTCCAAAATCAAACGTCATGTGTGGAGCATACGAAAAAACGGCCCGGAATCAGAGCCGTATTCCGCATCATTTTTTCACTATGAACTGTCGTCAGACCGGAACGAATTTCTTCTGTATGGGGTCGAAACTCTCTAACCCGCCAGCGCCGATATCGGTCCACAACCCGTGCAGGCTCAGGGTGCCCTGTTCGACCGCTGACGAGATGAACGGGAACGTCATCAGGTTTTCAAGCGACGCAACAACCGACTGGCGTTCCAGCTGCCGGGCTTGTTCGAGGCTGTCTTCGATATCAGCGACAAGTTCGAATTTTGGTTTCAGAATGTCCATCCAGCGACCGACAAAGCTTTCTTTTGCGTCCAGTTGCGGCGCCTGACCCTTGCACATGTCGATACAGCCCTGAACACCACCGCATTGCGAATGGCCAAGAACCATCAGATGCGCAACCTTGAGAGAAGTGACGGCATACTCGATTGCTGCGCTGGTACCGTGATGATCACCGTCCGGCGCATAGGGTGGCACCAGATTGGCGATATTGCGGTGGATAAAGAAATCGCCCTGATCGGCACCGAACATCGAGGTCACATGGACCCGGCTGTCGCAGCAGGAAATCACCATCGCCCGGGGCCGCTGCCCTTCATCTGCCAGCCGCTTGAACCAGACCTGGTTTTCCGAATATGTGGTCGCTTTCCAGCCGTGATACCGCGTGACCAGATAGCTCGGCAAAGGTTTGGCAAATTCCATTACGGTGTCCCCGTTCTTGTCGCTGACCGATCCTCTAAACTGAATTCTAGGAAAATTCGAGTAATTATCCGGTTTCTCTGCAAGGTTTTGCAAAGGAATTTGCCACCAGTATCAAACCTGCGCCGTGGGGGCGTCAGAATTAGGGTGAATGTGGTGGAAAAAATTATCACGCTTGAACACAAGGAATCCGTCCGTCTGGATTCGGACCAGCTAAGTGGCCTTTACCGTCAACTGGGCGACAAGAACGCGCTGGATGTGCTGTGTCGCACCATCGAAGAACTGGCAGTGCGCCTGTCGAACTGCGAACGCTTTTGGCGTCAGCGCGAGTGGGCCGACCTGCGCAAATGCGCAAGGTCGCTGGTCGCGATTTCCGAACAGGTCGGGATGACGGTTCTGGCCAGGGTTGCAGGTGACGTAGCGCAGGCCGTCGATGCCGGTGACGCGGTAGCAGCGGGCGCGACGCTGGGACGTCTGATCCGCGTTGGTGAGCGGTCGTTGACAGCCGTCTGGGACCAACAGGACCTTTCCGTCTGACAGGGGTTGCGGGCAGATTATGCGCGGCTAGTCTGTGCACAGAAACAATCTGCCGAGGCGCCCATGACTCTGTCCTTCGCCCCATCCTCTGACCCTTCCGTACCGCTTCATGTGATCGCGCAGCCGGAATTGGACGGCTGGCTTCTGGATCAGCCTGAGCGCGTGCAGTCCTGGGTCGCAGCAAACGGGTTTTCCGGCGCTCTGGGGCAGGCCCTGCTTGTGCCGGCAACGAACGGCGCAATTGAATTCGCGTTGGCTGGTTACGGAACCGAAGAAAAACGTGTGCGCAAACGGTTTCCCCTCGCGGCAGCGGCTTTGGCGCTGCCGGAAGGCACCTACGGCATTGCTTCGGGCATTCCTGCGGATCTGTTGGAGATAGAGTGTCTTGGCTGGCTGATGACTGGCTATGTCTTCGATCGATACGCGTCCCAGACCGGAGGGTCAGCGGCATTGATTGCGCCTGATGGCATCAACGCCACCCGTATTGAAGCCATGGCAAATGCCGAGGCTCTGACGCGCGATCTGGTCAACACGCCCACTTCGGACATGGGACCGGATCAGTTGCAGCAAACGGTCGAGGTTCTGGCGGATGAATTCGGCGCGTCTTGCAAGGTGATCACCGGCCAAGCGCTGCTGGACCAGAACTTTCCCATGATTCACACGGTAGGGCGGGCCGCGGTACAGGCCCCCCGGCTGATCGAACTGAACTGGGGCACCAGTGGCCCCAGACTGACACTGGTGGGCAAAGGTGTATGTTTCGATACCGGCGGGCTGAATTTGAAACCGGGCGCTTCCATGGGCCTGATGAAAAAAGACATGGGTGGCGCGGCCAATGTGTTGGGACTGGCCCGGATGATCATGGCGCTGGACCTTCCGCTGCAACTGCGGGTTCTGATCCCGGCCGTTGAAAACGCGGTATCAGGCAATGCCTTCCGCCCCGGTGATATCCTGACCTCACGCAAGGGTCTGACCGTTGAAATCAACAACACCGACGCCGAAGGGCGTCTGGTTCTGGCTGATGCGCTGACTTTGGCGGATGAAGGGAATCCCGATCTGGTGATCTCGATGGCAACGCTGACCGGTGCGGCGCGCGTGGCCGTGGGCCCTGATCTGGCACCGTTTTACACCGACGACGAAAGCTGCGCCGTGGCCTTGACACAAGCGGCCAAAACGTCTGCTGATCCGGTCTGGAGAATGCCCTTTCACACACCCTACGAGGCGATGATCGAACCCGGCATTGCCGATCTGGACAATGCCCCCTCGGGCGGGTTTGCCGGGTCTATCACCGCCGCGCTGTTTCTGCGCCGGTTCGTAGGGTCCAGTCGCTATATCCATTTTGACATCTACGCGTGGCAACCCAGCAATGAACCCGGCCGCACAAAAGGCGGTCTGGGTCAGGGAACACGCGCAGTGCTGTCGGCCTTACCGGAGGTATTGGGGTTATGACGGATCACAGATTGCTCCCCTTCAACGGACGAGTAGCGCATTCATCGTTGAAAGGTCATATCGACGCTGACGATTTCACGGATGGTGAAACATATCGTATCCAATCGGTTGTGCGGGACGTTCTGGACAAACCCAATGGTAGCCGGCGGTGCCAAATGGTGTGTGGAGAAGTATTCATCATCTTGGAACGGACGCAGAACCACCTGTTCGGGTTTCGCGAAAAAGATGGCTATGTTGGATGGGTGCGACAGGAAATAGCGGTTCGGCCGCTTCAGCCAACGCATCGAGTTTCCGTGCCAAGGGCCGTTTCGTTGAAACACCCCGATGTGACTAAAAACGTGAATGAGCGGATACTGCCTTTTGGCGCTGGTGTTGAATACTGGCCGCGCCGCGATTCTGAACGCGAAAAAGCCATTCGTTCGACCGGGTGGGTTTGCGTGAAAGAAGAGGGCCACATTCCAACGCCGCGATACATTCGCGAAACACAGCTGGTCGAAAAAGACTGGGTGGGTTCTGATCCTGCAGCCATAGCAGAACAGTTTCTTACCACCCCTTACATCTACGGTGGCGATACCGGGCTTGGACTTGACTGTTCGGGCCTGATTCAAATCGCTTTTCATTCTTGCGGATTACCCTGCCCTCGCGATAGCGACATGCAAGCAGAGTTCTTCAAGCCAATCTCAAGCCCCGAGCTTCGCCGTGGTGATCTGGTGTTTTGGAAAGGTCACGTAGGCATGATGCTGGATCAGGACACGCTTCTGCATGCAAACGCACATCACATGGCTGTTGCCAAAGAACCTTTGGAAGACGCTATTTCTCGTATCGGCCGAAAAGAGTTCGGGGCTGTAACAGGATATGGGCGACATCCTGCGTCTTAGGCTCTAATCCGGGTTTACGGCCCGGATGAGCTTGCGTTCCAGCACCCGCAGGACGGCTCGCAGATCGTGGCCGCGTTTCAGGATGCGGCCATCCATACCGATGACAGAGTACATCCCCTGCCGGGATTTCAGGCGCGGGTGCTTTTCGACGCGGTAGATCGGGTGCTCAGCAGTGCGCCGGAAGATCGAGAACACCGCCATGTCGCGCAGGTTTGAGATACCATAGTCCCGCCACTCTCCGGCGGCGACCATCCGTCCATAAACGGACAGGATTTGCGACATCTCGTGCCGGTCAAAGGCCACGGGCATCTGCGCTGCGCTTGCCGAAAACCGGTTGGGAGGCTGCATGTTCATACCGCCAGCCTTGCCGGAAATTATGTTTGAATCAAGCCTGATGCGCGGTTGTCCGGCATTTACAACACAAGTGTTACCGCCGACCAACCTGACGGCAGATCAGGATTACCGGCAGCAGGCCGACTGCCAGAATGACCAGTGAGGGCACGGCGGCACCCTCAAGCCTCTCATCCGAGGCAAGCCTGTATGCCTGTACGGCCAGTGTGTCGAAGTTGAACGGGCGCATGATCAGGGTGGCAGGCAATTCCTTCATTACGTCCACAAAGACGATCAACAGCGCAGTCAGCAGCGACGGTGTCAGAATGGGCAGGTGAACGCGCCGCAATGTTCCCAGCGGTGTTTGCCCCAACGACCGGGCCGCGGCATCCATATTGGCATGAACCGTGCTTTGCCCCCCTTCATATGCGCTGAGCGCGGCAGCAAGGAATCGCACCATGTAAGCGGCAACCAGCAACCAAATCGAGCCTGTAACCAACAACCCAGTCGATACATCGAAGGTCTGCCGCATCCAGGCATCCAGCGCGTTGTCAAAGCTGGCGAAAGGTACAATCAAGCCGACTGCGATGACGCCACCGGGCACGGCATATCCCAGCCGCGCCATGTAGGCCGTCGCAGACGACGCGCGCCCGGGTCTCAGACGTTGAAAGAACCCGACACAGATCGCCGCAAAGACAGTGACGACCGCGGCCGTGCCGGCAAGGGTCAGCGAGTTCTGGATGAAACCGATATAGCGCCGCGACAGCAGGTTCTGTTCCGATTCCAAACCCATCTCGACCAGTATGATAACGGGCAGCAGAAACCCGAAGATAACGGGTATCGTACATAACAAGAATGCCGCGACGGCGCGAAGACCGGTCAGATCTTCCGCCGGTTGGGCAGCATGTTTCTTTCCTGCCTGATAGTATTTTGCCTTACCGCGTTGGGTGCGCTCGGCCACAGCCATGATCAGTGCAAAGACAAGCAGGCACCACGCCAGCTGCGCCGCCGCCGCTCGGTCGGCCATGGAAAACCAGCTGGTGTAGATCCCGGTCGCAAAGGTCTGCACACCGAAATACGACACGGTTCCGAAATCGGCGATGGTTTCCATGATGGCCAGAAGCACGCCACCGGCGATTGCCGGGCGCGCCATCGGCAGCGAGACGCGCCGAAACGCCAGCCATGGGTTGTTGCCCAGCGCCCGCGCCGCCAGAAACGCCGTAGCACTTTGTTGCAGGAACGCAGCCCGTGCCAGCAGGTAGACATAGGGGTAAAGCACCAGAATCAGCATCACCGCCGCGCCCCCGGTCGAGCGGATTTCAGGGAACCAGTAGTCGCGCGGCCCCCAGCCCGTTACATCTCGCAAGGTGCTTTGAACAATACCCGGATGATCCAGAATAAAGGTGTACGCATAGGCGAGCACATACGCCGGAAAGGCCAACGGCAAGACCAGCGCGATCTCAAGGATCCTGACACCGGGAAAGCGGGTCATCGTCACCAACCAGGCAGCGCCCGTGCCGATACTGAACGTACCCGACGCAACCAGAACCACAAGGATCAGGGTCGTCACGGTATAGCCGGGCAACACCGTGTCCATCAGGTGCGAGATCGTATCTGTTCCGCCGGTCACCGCTGCCAAGACCACGGCCACCATGGGCAGCAGGCACGCGGCAGCCACAAGATAGGCGACAGCGGCCAACAGCCGTGTGCCGCGTACACCGCGATTGCGTGATCCGTTTTCTGAATAGTCGATCTGGGCCATCATCCCGGCTTTTGATTGGCAAAGGCTTAGGGTCTGCCTTTAATCGACCAAAATGCTCGGAAACACCAGTGCGTCGGTCAACAAATCTGCGACACAAACTGCCGCAGACCTGATTTTCACTGCTATTCGTAGACGCGCTGATCCTCAATCACCAGCCCGTCTTTGGGCAGCGAGCCGGGGGCGACGACTTCGATTGCGCCTTTCAGTTTCAGCACTTCGGCCACCGATCTGGCATATGCCGTATCATCCCCGCCTGTGCTTTCGATCTGGACAGTCATCGAATCCATCTCGCCCTGACGGGTGGCGATGACGCGGGCCTTGACGATTTCTTCATGCTTGTCGACCAACGCGGCAACCTGTTCCGGTCGCACGAACATACCTTTGATCTTGGTTGTCTGATCTGCACGCCCCATCCAACCCTTGATCCGGGTGTTCGTGCGACCGCAAGGAGAAATTCCCGGCATCACGGCGGACAGGTCGCCCGTCGCAAAGCGGATCAGCGGGTAATCGGGGTTGAGTGAGGTTACCACGACCTCACCCACCTCACCCGGCGCCACCGGAGTTCCGGTTCCCGGTGTAACAATCTCGACAATCACGTGCTCGTCGATGATCATCCCGTCGATCGCGGCGCTTTCATAAGCAATATTGCCCAGATCCGCTGTCGCGTAACATTGCAGGCACGAGATACCCCGATCGGAATATTCCTGTCGCAAAGACGGGAACAAAGCGCCTCCGCCAACGGCGGCTTTCGAGAAATGCAGTGAAACGCCCATCTCGTCGGCTTTGTCCAGAATGACTTTCAGGTAATCCGGCGTGCCTGCATAGGCCGTACAGCCAACGTCGCGGGCGGCAGTCACCTGCAACTCGGTTTGTCCGGTTCCTGCGGGCAGAACAGCCGCGCCAACAGCGCGTGCGCCGTTTTCAAAAATCATACCGGCCGGGGTGAGGTGATACCCAAAACAGTTCTGGACGATGTCCCCTGCGCCAACACCCGCAGCATTCAGGAAACGGCCCATGCGCCACCAGTCGTGATCAGTGCTGCCCGGCTCATAGATCGGTCCGGGTGACTGGAACACATGATGGAAATGCCGCGCCGGTTTTACCGTAAATCCGCCAAACGGGGGGCGTTTGGCTTGTGCTCGGGTCAGATCCGATTTCCGCAGAACGGGCAATGTCGGCAAATCTTCTGCTGATTTTACCTTATTAGTTTCTGATTCTGACAAATGAGACGCAAATCCAGGGGCTGACATCGCGCGTTTAATCTGCTCCACTAGTGCCCTGGCCTGATCCGAGGCGCGTTCATCTGCCGAGCGTGTTTCGAGTGCGTCGAAATAGGTCATCGCCATATCCTCCATCCGCTCACAGCCACCTTTTGCGACGACGATAGGACCGCACATCGCGAAAGCTTTTGCGGCCCTCATCGGACATACCCAGGTAGAACTCTTTCACATCCGGGTTTTCGCGCAGGTCGGCTGCCGGGCCATCCATCACGACACGCCCGGATTCAAGAATGTAACCATAATGTGCAAAGCGCAGGGCGACGTTGGTGTTCTGCTCTGCCAGCAGAAAGGACACGCCCTCTTTTTCGTTGAGGTCCTTCACGATACTGAAAATCTCTTCGACCAGCTGCGGAGCAAGCCCCATTGAGGGTTCGTCCAGCAAAATCGTCTCGGGCCGCGACATCAACGCCCGCCCCATGGCAACCATCTGCTGTTCCCCACCCGATGTATAGCCTGCCTGCGACCGGCGGCGTTCCTTGAGCCGGGGAAAATATGCGTAAACCATCTCAAGATCCCGCTGGACCGCAGCAGCCCCGTCTTTTCGAGTATATGCGCCGGTCAGCAAGTTTTCCTCGACGGTCAAGTGCTCGAAACAGTGGCGGCCTTCCATCACCTGAATGACACCCTTTTCAACCAGATCGGCCGGATCGCTTTCATGCACGTTCTGGCCGCGATACTTGATCGAACCTTTGGTGACTTCTCCGCGTTCGGAATGCAGCAGGTTCGAAACGGCCTTGAGCGTGGTTGTCTTGCCCGCGCCATTGCCGCCCAGCAGTGCTGTGATGCCGCCCTTTGGAACGTTCAGGCTGACGCCTTTCAACACGAGGATCACGTGGTTGTAGATCACCTCGATATTATTGACCTCAAGCAGGGTTTCCGCCTGCACGTCAGTGGTTTGTGCCGCATCCAGCATCAGCGCGTTTCCTCATGCCTGCCCGTTCCGGGGCTGTTCGTGAGGAGCGGCAGGCGACCCGCCGCTCCGGTTGTCTGAACGCCCCGGATCACATCCGTGGCGCAACATGCCTTACTCGCAACGTGGCGAGATGCTGTTTTCGGTTGCGTAGGCACCGGAATCTTCATCGATCAACGCGCCGATAACTTCGGCATCTGTCGGTTTGAAGTCCTGTACCGGGTTCCAGGCGCCAGTCGCCGCATCCCACTGAACAACACCGACAAGGCCTGGGCCGCCGTGGTTCTCGCAGGAGACCGAGAATTCAGGGCCGAACCCGGACATGCCAAGAGCTTCCATCTTGGCGTTGGTCATTTCCAATGCTTCCATGCCATCGCGCATCATCGATGCGTCGATATCAGCGGTTCCGTGCATCTCCTGCGCCGTTTTCACAGCCTCGGCTGCCAGCATGGCGGCATAAAGACCACGGTTGTACTGAACTGTACCCAGCTGATCGCCGGCACCTGCAGCCTTGCCCGAGTCAACGACGTACTTTTTCAGGTCGTCATAGACAGGATAGTCCATGCCAAGGCCAGTAAAGGTCAGCGCCTTGTAACCGGTCGCTTTTTCCCCAGCAGGCTGAACGTCGAATTCCGCGCCAGACCACCAGACACCGATGAAGTTTTCCATCGGGAAACGGATGTTGGCCGCTTCCTGAACCGCAACCTGGTTCATGACGCCCCAGCCCCACATGATGACATAGTCAGGCTTTTCGCGGCGAATTTGCAGCCATTGCGACTTCTGCTCCTGGCCCGGGTGATCAACCGGCAGCAAGGACAGCTCATACCCATGCTTTTCAGCCAGAGTTTCCAGCGTCCGGATCGGTTCCTTGCCATAGGCCGAGTTGTGATAGACCAGCGCAATCTTCTTGCCGCTCAGGTCACCGCCATTTTCATCCAACAGATAGTTGATCGCACCGGACGCACCGTTCCAGTAGTTGGCCGGATAGTTGAACACATGGCTGAACACTTTGCCATTCGCAGCCGAGGTCCGGCCATACCCCATTGTGTGCAACGGAATGCCGTCGGCGGTTACTTTGGGGATCAGCTGATAGGTGATTCCGGTCGACAGCGGCTGATACACCAGTGCGCCTTCACCTTTGGTGGACTCATAACATTCCACGCCTTTTTCGGTGTTATACCCGGTTTCACATTCGATCACGTTTGCAGGTACACCGCCAATGCCACCGTCCCGCTCGTTCAGAAGCGTGAAATAGTCGGCGTAACCGTCCGCGAACGGAATACCACCGGCCGCATAGGGCCCGGTTCGATAGCTGAGCGACGGGAACACAAGATCCGCCATCGCAGGTCCTGCCGCCATCAGGGCGCTCAGCGCCACAGTTGCCAGTTTCTTGTTCATCGGGTGTCTCCTCCCTTGATTGATCCGATATTGAGTTCGGGCTTGATCACCCGTCTTTATGATTGGGCCAGCCCTCAGTGCGGGAACGGCCAGAGTCTGAGTTTCTCTTTCGCCACGCGCCACAACTGGGCCAGACCGTGGGGCTCGAGGATCAGGAACATGATGATCAGCGCGCCCACGATCACGAGCTGAAGATGGGCAACGATATCGGTCGGCCAACCCAGAAGATCGACGCCAACCAGTTTGAGCAGAACCGGCAGCAGCACCAGGAATGCCGCCCCGGCAAAAGACCCGAAAATCGAGCCTAATCCACCGATAATCACCATAAACAGCACCAGAAACGACTTCTGGATGCCGAATGCTTCGCCCACCTCGACCGCGCCGAGATAGACGGCAAAGAACAAGGCCCCTGCGATGCCCACAAAGAACGAGCTGACAGCGAAAGCGCTTATCTTGGCTTTCAACGGGTTCACCCCGATGATTTCGGCGGCGATATCCATGTCGCGGATCGCCATCCATGTCCGCCCGGTCGTGCCGCGGGTCAGGTTGCGCGCAATAATCGCGCTGAAGGTCAGGAAGATCAGGCAGAACAGGTAGGTCGCCCAGGCCGGGGCGTTCGGGCCCGAGATGATAATGCCGAACACGTCACGCTCGGGCGCGTTGATCTGACCCGAGGCCGAGTAGTTGTAAAACCACGGTACCCGGTTGAAGAGCCAGACCAGAAAGAACTGTGCCGCAAGCGTGGCCACCGCCAGATAGAACCCCTTGATCCGCAGGGAAGGCAGGCCAAACAAAACGCCTACAATCGCGGTAATGCCACCAGCCAGCAGGACATGAATGAACATGCTGACGTCTGGAAATGCGGTCATCAACTTGTAGCAGGCATAGGCGCCAACAGCCATGAAGCCGCCTGTACCAAGGCTAACCTGCCCGCAATAGCCCACGAGTATGTTCAACCCAATCGCCGCAATGGCGTAGATCAGAAAGGGCAGCAGCAGGGCGTTTGCCCAATAGTCGTTGATGATGAACGGAATGATCCCGAACGCCACCGCCAGAACGACATAGTACCGGTACCGGTCGAACTTGATCGGGAAAGTCTGGCTGTCATCCACGTAGGAGGTTTTGAAATCTCCGGCCTCACGATAGAACATCTGTTACTTTCCCCATTCTTCCTGCGCCCGGTTTCGGGTCGCGGCGTCCAGCTGGCTGGACCCTTTGGCATATCCGCTCGCCTCAGAGGCGCGCACCAGTTTCAGGTAGGCCAGAACACCCATGATCAGACCGGCAAAGGCCAGGATCGCGGCAATCGTCAACTGGCTGTCAGTCAGGTCATTCGAGGTCAGCGCGATATAGCCAAAGGCCCAGAACCCCGCCCATGCGATTACGTTGATGATGGCGATCAGCTTGGTCATGCGTTACACCCTCTCGATGATCTTCTCGCCGAACAGACCCTGCGGTCTAAACACCAGGAAGATCAGCGCCAGCACATAGGCGAACCAGTTCTCGGTCGCACCGCCGACCAGCGGGCCAACCGAGAATTCGAACAGCTTCTCGCCCACACCGATGATCAGTCCGCCGACGATGGCACCGGGGATCGAAGTGAACCCGCCCAGCATCAACACCGGCAGCGCCTTGAGTGCGATCAGCGACAGCGAGAACTGCACGCCCGATTTGGTGCCCCACATGATCCCCGCGACCAGCGCCACGAACCCGGCCACCGACCAGACCATGACCCAGATGAAGTTGAGCGAGATCCCGACCGAAAGTGCCGCCTGATGGTCATCCGCCACCGCGCGCATGGCCCGCCCCTGCTTTGTGTACTGGCTGAAGGCCACCAGCGCCGCCACCAGAAGCGCCGCAATCACGGTTGCCACGATGTCGAGGTTGTCGATGAAGAAGCCATAGCCAAAGATGTTAAAGGTGACCTCGTCGATCCACAGGTTGATGCCCTGGGGCAGACCCACATCCAGCGTCTTGATCTCAGAGCCCCACATCAGGTCGGCCACGCCTTCAAGGAAATAGGCCAGACCGATCGTCGCCATGAACAGGATGATCGGCTCCTGCCCAACCAGATGCCGCATGACAAAGCGTTGCACACACCAGGCCAGCAGAACCATCACGCCCATTGTCAGGATGATCGCCAGCAGGGCGGGGATGGTCCAACCGAAGTTGTAGACATGAGTGCCGAAGGTCGCGTTGATCAAATGCGCGAAAGGCACCTGCCCGTTCATGATCCCGACCAGTGTCATCGCCGCAAACAGGGCCATAACCCCTTGCGCGTAATTGAAAATTCCCGACGCCTTGTAGATCAGCACAAAACCCAGCGCGACCAGCGCATAAAGCACCCCGGCCATCAGACCGTTAAGGATGACCTCCGTGGCAAAGATTAACTGCTCAGGCATATGTGCCTCCCCGGATATCTGCTTTGGTCTCAGTCATGGCTGACCCCCAGATAGGCGTCGATGACTTCCTGATTGTTGCGCACCTCGTCGGGTGTACCGTCACCAATCTTTTTTCCGTAATCCATCACGACCACGCGGTCGCTCAGGTCCATCACAACGCCCATATCGTGTTCGATCAGGGCGATGGTGGTGCCGAATTCGTCATTCACATCGAGGATAAAGCGGCTCATGTCCTCTTTCTCTTCGACATTCATGCCCGCCATCGGTTCATCCAGCAGCAAGAGCTTTGGTTCTGCCGCCAGTGCGCGGGCCAGTTCGACGCGTTTTTTCAGGCCATAAGGCAGGCGCGCAACGGGCGTCTTGCGGATGTGCTGGATTTCAAGGAAATCGATGATTTTCTCAACCGCCTCACGGTTTTCAACCTCTTCCGCCTCGGCCTTTCCCTTCCACCAGGCCTGCTGGAGGATGTTGGTCCGCATGAAGTTCAAGCGCCCGGTCATGACGTTGTCCAAAACACTCATCCCCTCGAACAGGGCGATGTTCTGGAACGTCCGCGCGATCCCCTGCTGCGCCACCTCAAAGGGCCGCATCGCTGGGCGTTTTGATCCGTGGAACCAGACCTCGCCTTCCTGCGGGACATAGAACCCCGAGATAACGTTCAGCATGGATGATTTTCCGGCCCCGTTCGGCCCGATGATGGCGCGAATTTCGCCTTCGCGAATATCGAACGAGATGTCCTTGATCGCCACGACGCCGCCAAAGCGCAGGGTGATGTTCTTCATTTCCATCACCACACCGCCGATCTTGCGGCCGTCTTCGGTAACATATCCTTCGGCGTTATCCAGCATCAGTCACTCCCTGACTTGCGCAAAAACGGGATAGCGGGCGTGGCGATGGCCGCAGGTCTAGCGGTGCAATGGCGGCCCTCATTCCGCTGCCACCTTGTGCTGCGCAACCGGTACGACCGGCGCATCCACGATTTTCAGCGTCGCGCTGATCGATCCCTTGCGCCCATCTTCATAGGTCACTTCGGTCGTGGTCGACACGCTTTCGGACCCGTCATAAAGCGCCGCAATGATGTCGTGGAACTTCTCTTCGACAAACCCACGCCGCACTTTCCGGGTGCGCGTCATCTCACCATCATCAGCGTCCAGTTCCTTGTGCAGAACGACAAAGCGATGCACCTGGCAACCGGACAGCATTTCATCAGCTGCTACCGATTTGTTGACCTCTTCCACATGCGCCCTGATCGTCTCTAACACACGCGGATGGCCTGCCAGTTCCTGATAGGAGGCATAGGCCACGTTGTTGCGTTCCGCCCAGTTGCCGACCGCTGTCAGGTCGATATTGATAAAGGCCACGCAGCGGTCCTTGCCGTTTCCGAACAGAACGACCTCGAGAATATCGGGATAGAATTTCAGCTTGTTCTCGACATATTTCGGCGCAAACATGGACCCGTCGGCCATTTTGCCCACGTCCTTGGCGCGGTCGATGATCCGCAGATGGCCGCTGCTTTCCTCGATGAACCCGGCATCACCCGTTGCCACCCAGCCTTCGGCATCTTTGGTCGATGCCGTGGAATCCGGGTTGTTGTAATATTCGACAAACACGCCGGGTGAGCGGTAATGGATCTCGCCCTTGTCGTCGATCCTGATCTCGACATCCGGCGCGGGCACGCCAACCGTGTCGGCCCGAACCTCGCCATCCGGCTGCACCGTGATGAAAACGGTTGCTTCGGTCTGGCCATAAAGCTGTTTCAGGTTGATGCCCAAAGATCTATAGAAATCAAAGATTTCCGGTCCGATCGCTTCACCCGCTGTATAACCAACCCGGAACCGGCCATAGCCCAGCGTATCCTTGAGCGGCCCGTAGACCAGCAGGTTACCCAGCGCGTATTTCATCCGGTCGCCAAACCCGACGGGTTTGCCATCCAGCAACTTGCCACCCACCTTTTTGGCATGCGCCATGAAGTGATGGAACATGCGCTGCTTCAGCTTGCTCGCATCCTCCATCCGGATCATTACATTGGTCAGCTGGCTTTCAAACACGCGCGGTGGGGCGAAGAAATAGGTCGGCCCGATTTCGCGCAGATCGGTCATCATCGTGTCGGCGCTTTCCGGGCAGTTCACGCAGAACCCACACCAATAGGCCTGACCGATGGAAAAGATGAAATCCCCGACCCATGCCATCGGAAGATAGGAAAGGATATCTTCATCGCGGGTCAAATGGTCGAAGATCGCTGAATTCTTGGCGCTTTCGATCACATTGCGGTTCGACAGAACCACCCCCTTGGGCTTGCCCGTTGTGCCCGAGGTATAGAGCATGACGCAGGTGTCGTTATAGGTGATCTCAGAGATGCGCTTGTCCAGCTCTGCATCAAACCGCTGATGTCCTGCCTGACCTTCGGCCATGAGGTCTTCCAGCGCGTTCATCTGGCTGTGGTCGTATTTCCGCATCCCCCGCTTGTCGGTATAGAGGATGTGCTTGATCTGGTGCACTTTTTCCTGAATCTCGATGACCTTGTCGACCTGTTCCTGATCACCGCAGACGACATATTTCGCGCCGCAATGCTCCATCACATAGGTCATCTCTTCGGCGACTGCGTCCTGATACAGAGGCACCGGAACTGCACCGACCATCTGTGCCGCGACCATGGTCCAGTAATGCGCTGGCCGGTTGCGTCCGATCACGGCAATGTGGTCACCGCGCTCAACGCCAATTTCAAGAAATCCAAGGGCGAGCGCGCGAATTTCCTTGGCCGCTTCAGCCCAGGTCCAGCATTGCCAGATCCCAAATTCTTTTTCCCGATAGGCCGGGGCATCCCCGAACTGGGTCGCGTTGCGGTGTAGAAGCGCCGGAAGGGAGTGCAACCCTTCGGCGCCCGACTGCGTCTGAGCCAATCTTTTTCTCCTCCCCATCCGGCCTCCTCAAAGCCGGAAATGGCGGATCCGGGAAAGCCCCCGGATGCCAGTGCCCCGATTTGGGACACCCGCACGATCAGCGTCAACTTTTTCCTGATGTTTTCTCAATTCTTACGAATTGTAACAGGTGCAGAGGGGTGATGTTACGTTTTGTACAAATTGTACAGATCGCCTTGCGTCGGAAAATTCGAACCACCTGACCCGATACTCGCAGCATCGGAGTCCTCGATAATTAAAGATCTTTCTAGCTAGAGCTTCTCACAAGCGATTTCAAACTCGTGCTGGAAATCATCTGGAGGGCAAACACATGACAATGCCGCGACCAAAGTTTTATTGGTTAGAGCTTCTTTAAAAACCACTCTGGAGAACTCTGTATAGTGCTCATTCAACAGATCCTCTAAAGGCCCGGAACCAAGCATTCCAATTTCCCATTCGCTCAGCTCCTTCTTTGATAAATCGCAAATTGCGCTCCAAAGAACATGCGGTTTTTCATGTGCCCAACTAATACGGGCATCAACAACCCATTCGCTTTCGAGCCAACGCTGACTGCCTGCCGGGTTTCTTTAAAAACTTAACCAAGACGAAACGAATTTTCTAATCAGCGCACCGCTGCCCATATTACGTTTCCCTCACTACAACCAATCCCTTAGAATAGGAATCAATGGCACATCCGCTGCGGGCATGGGGTAATTGCGCAGGTCATTTGCGCGGACCCATTTCAGCGCCTGCCCCTCTTTCGACTGCGGGATACCCTGCCATTTGCGGCAGGCGAACAGCGGCATGAGCAGGTGGAAATCGTCATAGCTGTGGCTGGCAAAGGTCAGGGGGGCGAGGCACGAGGCCCAGGTATCGATGCCCAGCTCCTCGTGCAATTCGCGGATCAGGGCGGCCTCGGGGGTTTCGCCGGGTTCGATCTTGCCGCCGGGAAACTCCCAAAGACCGGCCATGGATTTACCCTCGGGGCGTTGGGCCACCAGCACCCGGCCCTCGATGTCGATCAGGGCGACAGCTGAAACCAACACGGTTTTCACGAGCGGTAATCCGCGTTGATCTCGATATATCCGTGGGTCAGATCGCAGGTCCAGACGGTGGATTTGCCCGCGCCCAGACCCAGATCAACGGCGATGACCAGATCCTGACCTTTCATATAAGCGGCGGCTGCGTCTTCGCTGTAATCGGGGCTGACCCAGCCTTTTTCGGCCACAAGGATGTCGCCGAACGAAATGCTCAGCAGGTCGCGATCCGCCGCGGCACCGGATTTACCGATGGCCATGACGATACGGCCCCAGTTCGGATCTTCGCCCGCGATGGCGGTTTTGACCAGCGGAGAGTTGGCGATGGCAAGGCCATGGATCTTGGCGTCAGCGTCTGTTGCGGCCCCTGTCACGCGGATCTCGACGAATTTCGTGGCACCTTCGCCATCGCGCACCACTTGCTGGGCCAGATCCAGCATCACAGCTTCCAGCGCCTCGGCGAAGGCCGCATTGCCGGTGGCGTCCACACCCGAAGCGCCGGTGGCGCACAGCAGCAGGCTGTCCGAGGTGGATGTATCGCTGTCCACGGTGATGCAGTTGAACGTCCGGTCTGTCTGCGCACCCAGCATCGCCTGCAACGCCGATTGTTCGACCCGGGCGTCGGTAAAGATATAGACCAGCATGGTCGCCATATCGGGCGCAATCATGCCGGAACCCTTAGAAATCCCCGCAATAGAGACTGTTTTGCCATCAATTTCGACCTGCGCCACGGCCCCTTTCGGGAAGGTGTCCGTGGTCATGATCGCGCGTGCGGCGTCTTCGATCGCGTGACGGCTGAGACCCGCCTTCAGCGTTTCAAGCTTGGCAATGATGCGGTCATGCGCCAGCGGTTCACCAATCACGCCGGTTGAGGAGGTAAAGACCCGCTCGACCGGAACACCTGTCGCCTTCGAGACGGCCTGCGTCACCTCGGCCACCGAGGTCTGACCATAATGCCCGGTAAAGGCATTGGCATTGCCCGAGTTCACCAGGATCGCCGCCGGGCCATCGCTGGGCCCGCCGATCTTGTCCTGACAATCCAGAACCGGGGCGGCACGCGTGGCTGAACGGGTAAAGACCCCGGCCACAGATGTGCCCGGGTCCAGCACGGCCAGCATGACATCGGTGCGGCCCTGATATCGCACGCCCGCCGCGACGGTGGCGAACCGCACACCGTCAATTGCAGGCAAATCAGGGAAGGACGCTGGCGCCAGCGGCGAAACCTTGGTGATCTTGGCCACGGGGATTACTCCTGAATCAGGTCCAGCTGGCGCAGGACTTCGGGTCCGGCACCTTCCAGAGCGGGGCGGTCGATCTGGGCCTGCTGTGTCAGTTCATCGATGCGCGCCTGAATGGCGTCCTGCTGAACAGTTTGCGCAAGCTCTTCGCGCACGGCGTCCAGCGCGGGCGCTTCGGTTTTGCGCTTGTCGTTCAGCTTGACCACATGCCAGCCGAACTGCGTCTGAACCGGATCGGACACCTGCCCTTTTTCGAGCGCGACCACGGCTGTTTCGAATTCCGGTACCATCTGGCCCTTGCCGAACCAGCCCAGAGCACCGCCATTGGGGCCGGACGGGCCGGTGGAGTGCGCGCGCGCGAGCTCGGCGAAATCGGCGCCGTCATCAAGCTGCGCCTTGAGGTCGTTGGCCTGTTCTTCGGTCTCGACCAGAATGTGGCTGGCATCGAATTCGTCTTCACCCGCGAAATCGTTGTACTGCGCGTCGTAGGCTGCCTGAATGGCCTCGTCTGTGACAACCGTATCGGTCAGGGCTGTGACGGTCTGAACCGCCAGAAGTGAGCGTTCTTCATTTTTCAGCCGCAGCGTGTTCAGTTTGTTCAGCCCGTCCTGCTGTTGCCCCAGCAATTGCTGCTGGATCAGCTGTTCCAGCACGAAGTCGAACAATACGTCATCTTCGGCCTGCTGGTACTGCGGCGGCAGGGCGGCAACGGTAGCGATCACGTGACCCAAAGTGATCTCATCCCCGTTCACACGCGCCACCACAGTGGATGCATCCGGCTGGGTTTCAGCGGCCAGCGGCAAGGCCATCATGGCGGTCAGAGCCAGCGATGGCAGAAAAGTGAGGCCTTTGGGCATTGAATCATCCTATTTCCTTGCCGCGGCAGGGCGCAGCGTTGACACTCTGGAACCTGCCGCTTACATCGCTTTGAAGCCTTGGACAGGGCCGCCTTTCACCCCCCGTATCTATGGGTTGCGCGCAAGGTGGGCAAGCCTGTCAAAAACCAAGACAAGAACAGATCCGCTGGAGTGAACATGCTGGGACTCGGAACGCTCGCCAAAAAGGTGTTCGGAACACCGAACGACCGCAAGATCAAGGCGACCCGCCCCCTGATCGAGAAGATCAACGCGCTGGAACCCGAGTTCGAGAAAATGTCCGATCAGGGCCTGATCGACAAGACAGAAGACCTGCGCAAACGCGCGCTGGATGGCGAAAGTCTTGACGATCTGCTGCCCGAAGCCTTTGCCAACGTGCGCGAAGGTGCCCGCCGCGCGCTGGGGCTGCGCGCCTTTGACGTGCAGCTGATGGGCGGTGTTTTCCTGCATCAGGGCAACATCTCGGAAATGAAGACGGGTGAGGGCAAGACACTGGTCGCGACCCTACCGGCGTATCTGAACGCGCTGACCGGCAAGGGCGTGCATGTGGTCACGGTGAACGAATACCTGGCCAAGCGCGACGCGGAATGGATGGGCAAGGTGTTTGCTGCCGTGGGCATGACCACCGGCGTGATCTGGTCGGGCCAGCCTGACGCGGAAAAACTGGCCGCCTATTCCTGCGACATCACCTATGCCACCAACAACGAGCTGGGTTTTGACTATCTGCGCGACAATATGAAGGCCGATCTGGAACAGGTTTACCAGAAGCACCACAATTTCGCGATTGTGGACGAGGTCGATTCGATCCTGATCGACGAGGCGCGGACGCCGCTGATCATCTCGGGCCCGGCGCAGGACCGCTCGGACCTGTATACCGCCATCGATGCGCTGATCCCGAGCCTGACCGACGAACACTACACGCTGGACGAAAAGGCCCGCAACGTGACCTTCACGGATGAGGGTAACGAGTTTCTGGAGCAGCAACTGTTGGCTGCCGGCCTGATTCCCGAAGGCCATTCGCTGTATGACCCGGAAAGCACGACCGTTGTGCATCACGTGAATCAGGGTCTGCGCGCGCACAAGCTGTTCCAGCGCGACAAGGATTACATCGTGCGCGACGGCAATGTTGTTCTGATCGACGAATTCACGGGCCGCATGATGCCGGGCCGCCGCTTGTCCGAGGGCCTGCATCAGGCCATCGAAGCCAAGGAAAACGTGCAGATTCAGCCTGAGAACGTGACGCTGGCCAGCGTGACCTTCCAGAACTATTTCCGCCTTTACGACAAGCTGGGCGGCATGACCGGGACCGCCCTGACCGAGGCCGAGGAATTTGCCGAGATTTACGGCCTGGGCGTAGTCGAAGTTCCGACCAACAAGCCGATTGCCCGTGTGGACGAGGATGATCAGGTCTATCGCACCGCCATGGAAAAATATGGCGCGATGATCGAAGAGACCAAATTGGCGCAGGAAAAGGGCCAGCCGGTTCTGCTGGGCACGACCTCGATCGAGAAATCGGAACTGCTGAGCCAGATGCTGACCAAGGAAGGCATCGCCCATAACGTTCTGAACGCCCGCCAGCACGAGCAGGAGGCGCAGATTGTCGCCGATGCCGGCCGTCTGGGCGCGGTAACCATCGCCACCAACATGGCCGGTCGCGGTACCGACATTCAGCTGGGCGGCAATGTCGAGATGAAGGTGCTGCAAGCGATTGCGGACAACCCCGAGGCTGATCCGTCGGAGCTGCGCGCCGCAGAAGAGGCGCGCCACGCGGAAGAAAAAGAAAAGGTTCTGGCCGCAGGGGGCCTTTATGTGATGGCGTCCGAACGCCATGAAAGCCGCCGCATCGACAACCAGCTGCGCGGCCGTTCGGGCCGTCAGGGCGATCCGGGCCGTACCGTGTTCTACCTGAGCCTTGAAGACGACCTGATGCGCATCTTTGGCTCGGAACGGCTGGACAAGGTGCTGACCACGCTGGGCATGAAAGAAGGCGAGGCGATCATTCACCCGTGGGTGAACAAGTCGCTGGAACGCGCGCAGTCCAAGGTCGAGGGCCGCAACTTTGACATGCGCAAGAACGTTCTGAAATTCGACGACGTTATGAACGATCAGCGCAAGGTGATCTTTAGCCAGCGTCGCGAGATCATGTCGGCCAATGACCTGTCCGAGATCGTCTCGGATATGCGCGAGCAGGTGATCGACGATCTGATTGACGAATACATGCCGCCGAAATCCTATGCGGAACAGTGGGATACCGATGGTCTGCATGCGGCGATCAAGGACAAGCTGACCATCGATGCACCGGTTCAGGACTGGGCTGCCGAAGAAGGTGTGGATGACGAGCAGGTGCGCGAGCGCCTGGTCAAGGCCGCAGATGAGATGATGGCCCAGAAGGCGGTTGCCTTTGGTCCCGAAAACATGCGCAACATCGAAAAGCAGGTTCTGTTGCAGACCATCGACAGCAAATGGCGCGAGCATCTGCTGACGTTGGAGCACCTGCGCTCGGTCGTGGGTTTCCGCGGCTATGCCCAGCGCGATCCGCTGAACGAATACAAAAACGAAAGCTTCCAGCTGTTCGAATCCATGCTGGACGGTTTGCGGGAAACCGTGACACAGCAATTGTCGCGCGTGCGTCCACTGACCGAAGAAGAGCAAAAGGAAATGCTGGCGCAGATGGCGGCGCAACAAGCACAGGCACAGCAGGCCGTGGACAAGGCCGCGAGTCAGGCCGAGGCCAAGGCCGAAGCGGCGGCGTCAGGCGATGCCCTGCCGGGGTTTGATGAGAGTGATCCGTCGACCTGGGGTAACCCGTCGCGAAACGACCTGTGCCCCTGCGGATCCGGCAAGAAGTTCAAACACTGCCACGGCAGATTGACCTGACGTTAACACCCTTTAATCACAATGAGTCCGTCTCGCGGCCACAAATTGGCCGCGATTGGTGGCGAGAGTGCAAGCTGCTCCTTCAACTGGGGAGGGTGTCTTGTTTGTAGTTCGCAACTACGTAACCATGTGCGGAACGGTCGCTTGTGCCCTGGGCATAGGCTATCTGATGCAGAACGGACCGGCTGCGCAGCAGAACCGCGCGCAGGGCGGTGTCGATGTGGCCTCTGTTGCCGATCAGTCTTCGATTCTGTCGGGACTGGACAGTATCGTTCTGACTTCGGCCACCGTATCAGATGCCGATCCGGTCACTGTTACACCGGCACCCCGCGCTGTACCCACTGCCCCCAAGACATCGAACTGCCGGATCAGCGCGCACGCAAACGCAGCACCCGGTGCCTTGGCACACTTGTCGCTGAAAGCGCCCTGCCACAAGAACGAGCGGATTGAAATTCACCATAGCGGCCTGACTGTTAGCCAGATGACGGATGCCAGCGGCGCGCTGGACATGGCGATCCCGGCCCTTTCGGAATACGCGATCTTCCTGTTTTCCTTCGAAGATGAAACAGGCACTGTCGCCACCACTCACGTTCCCGAAATAGCCGGTTTTGATCGTGTTGTCTTGCAATGGCAGGGTGATACCGAGCTGCAGATTCATGCGCTGGAATTTGGTGCCAGCTATGGCGCGGATGGCCATGTCTGGGATGACGCATCTGCCGAAGGCGCCGGAGAGGTTGTGCGTCTGGGCCAGTCCGGTTCCGGGATCACTCAGAATATCGAAGTGTATTCTTTCCCGGCCAGTACATCGGAACAGTCGGGCACGATTGACCTGACTGTCGAGGCCGAAGTGACCGATGCAAATTGCGGCCACACGCTGAACGTGCAGTCGCTGGAGTTGTTGTCGGACCGCCGCCTGCGGTCGCGCGACATGTCCGTGACTCTGCCGGATTGTTCGCGCGCAGGCGAGTTTCTGGTGTTGAATAATCTGCTCTCAGACCTGACAATCGCGGCAAAGTAATCCGCAGGCAGGCTTGAACCTCTTATGACATTTTTCCGTGTGGCGGTGGCTGCGCTGTTTTCCGTGACGGTGGCGACCGGTGCTTTTGGGCAGGACATCACACTGACCTCGCATGATGGCAAGGTCGAAGTGACCGGCAATCTGCTGAGCTTTGACGGTGAGTTCTATCGCGTCGATACGCAATTCGGGACGTTGACCGTGGATGGCTCGGGCGTCACTTGTGAGGGGCCCGCCTGCCCCAACCTGATCGATTTCGTCGCCGAAGTGCAGTTTTCCGGATCATCGGTGATGGCGGAAACGGTGCTGCCCGCCCTGATCATCGGCTTTGCCCGTCAGGAAGACCTGACCGCGACTCCCGCCCGCGTGGATGAGGACACCTTTGTTTACGAGCTGCATCAGGCAGGTCGGGCGGCGCCGCTGGCACGGTTTTTCTTTGACGTGGGCACCACGGATCGCGGGTTCAGTGATCTGATCGCAGACCGGGCGGATATCGTGATGGCCCTGCGCGAGATGCGCGAGGCTGAGCGGGAGGCTGCCGAGGCTGCGGGGTTGGGCGATCTGAAGCGCGCCCGTCGGTCGCGGGTCATTGCACTGGATGCCATGGTCCCGGTCGTGGCCCCCGACAGCGTGATGCGGCAGGTTTCTCTGGCAGATATGGCTCGTATTCTGTCCGGAGAGATCAGCAACTGGGCACAGCTGGGTGGGCCGGATGCCCCTATTGCACTGCATGTGCCAGAGGCCGGGTCGGGTCTGGCGCAGGCGGTCGAGGATCAGATTCTGAAAACCGCCGGTGTGGACCTGACCGATACGGCGATCCGCCACAATCGCATACATGACCTGACCGCGGCCGTGGCAAAGGATCCGTTTTCCATCGGGGTCGCCAGCAAGGCATCGGCCCATGGCACCCGCGCTTTGCCGTTGACCGGCGGGTGCGGGCATCCGCTGGCCGCGACCCGCCAGTCGATCAAGACTGAAGATTACCCGCTGAATATGCCCATGTTCCTGTATCTGCCGGAACGACGCCTGCCCCGGATTGCGCGGCAGTTTCTGGCCTATAGCCAAAGCCCCGAGGCGCAGATGGCCATACGTGACGCAGGATATGTGGATCAATCGGCTGAAACCCTGCCGGTTGGCGTGCAGGGGGACCGGCTTGCCAATGCGGTCGTCACTGGTGGAACTGAGGTTGGGCTTGAGGAATTGCAACGCATGATCAAGACCCTGCGCCCCCTGTCGCGCCTGTCCCTGTCGGTTCGGTTCGAACCCGGATCGTCCCGTCCGGACGCGCAGTCACGCGCCAATATTCAGCAACTGGCGCAAATGCTGGACGCGGGTACGTTGCAGGCACGCAAGGTGGTGTTTGCAGGCTTCAGCGATGGGGACGGGGGTGCCGTTTCAAATGCCCGCATCGCCCTGAGGCGCGCGCAAACCGTGCGGAACGCGGTTATCGCCGCGCTTGAAGCCCCGGTCCCTGACAGTATCGCGGTTACCGCCGAAGGGTTTGGCGAGGCGATGCCCATGGCCTGCGACGACACCGAATGGGGCCGCAAGGTCAACCGGCGGGTCGAGATTTGGGTGCAGTAGCCGCTAGAGATACCCTTCGGAACGAAAGCTGAGCTCGGTCGATTTGCCGATGATCAGGTGGTCATGCAGCGTCAGCCCCAGGGCGGAACAGGCATCCTGTATGCGGTTGGTCATGTCGATGTCCGACTGTGACGGCGTTGGGTCGCCCGAAGGATGGTTGTGCACCAGGATCAAGGCCGAGGCATTCAGCTCCAGCGCCCGTTTGGCCACTTCGCGCGGATAGACGGGCACGTGATCCACGGTGCCTTTGGCCTGTTCCTCATCCGCGATCAGGACGTTCTTGCGATCCAGATAGAATACGCGAAATTGCTCGGTCTCGCGATGCGCCATTGTTGTATGGCAGTAATCCAGCAGCGCGTCCCAGCTGGATATCACGTGCCGTTGCATCACCCGCGCCCGTGCCATCCGATGCGCGCAGGCTTCGAGGATTTTCAGATCGGTGATGACCGTATCACCAACGCCCTTGATCTGCCGCAGCCGTTCTTCGGGCGCCGTCAACACGCGGTTGAAATCGCCAAAGGCATTCATCAATGCGCGCGCCAGTGGTTTCACATCCTGCCGCGGGATGGACCGGAATAAAACCAGCTCCAGCAACTCATAATCCGGGATCGCCGCCGACCCGCCCGCCATGAACCGTTCACGCAGCCGCTTGCGATGGTCTTTGATGTAGGAGGGTAACCGACCATTCGGCAGCGGCTGCGCTGGCGCTTCGTCCGTATCAAACAGCATGGGGGCTTCGGCAAAGGCGTCCTGTGTCATGCGTTTACCCTGTCGCAGAATCACTTTCCGAAAGGTTAACGCGCCTCTCCTGCCATACGCGCGGTGGCGCGGCGGACAATCATGTGCAGAAGGATCGAAAACACGCCCAGCGTCAGCATCGCCGCAAACATCAGGTCCGTCTTGGCGCGGCCATTGGCCAGCAGCATCAGATATCCCAGACCTTGCGATGAACCGACCCATTCGCCGATCACGGCACCGATCGGCGCATACACCGCCGCAAGCCGCATCCCCGAGGCCAAAGACGGCAACGCCGCAGGGATACGGATGTGCCACAACACAGCGCGCTTGCCCGCCTGCATCGTGCGCGCAAGGTCCAGATACCCCTGCGGTGTCCGCATCAAACCGTCAAAAAAGGACGACGTGATCGGGAAATAGATGATCAGCACCGCCATCGCGACCTTGGACAACAGGCCATAGCCCAGCCACAGGGTCAGCAACGGGGCCAGCGCAAAGACCGGCAGGGCCTGAGTGAACACCAGCATTGGCTGCACCAGAACCCGTGCGACACGGGAATTGGCCAGCTGCAATGCGGTGACAACGCCAAGCAGCGTGCCGCAGGCAAGGCCGATAATGACCTCGATGGCTGTGATCCAGGTGTGTTCTGCAATCAGCCAGCGGTTCTGCCACCAGGTCTCGGCAACCACTGCGGGACCGGGCAGGATGAATTTTGGCAATCCGGTCAGGGTCACGATCCCCTGCCAGATGGCAAGGGCAAACAGGGTTGCTGCCAGAACAGAGAGGGACTTCATACCCCGCCCTCCCGCAACAGCCGCAAAAGCGCGCCTTGTGTTTCCAGCGTCTGCAGATCATCCACGCTGCGCGGGGCTGGAGCAACCGGCGGGTCGCAGGGCGTCAGCCCGTGCTGTGTCATGACGACGATGGATTGCCCCAGACGCGCGGCCTCGCCCGGATCGTGGGTCACCAGAAGGACAGTGCGGCCTCTTAGCGCCTCGGCGGCCAGATCCTGCATATCGGCACGGGTTCGGGCATCAAGGGCGGAAAAGGGTTCATCCAGCAACACAATCGGCCGGTCTTCCATCAGGGTGCGGGCCAGCGCCACGCGCTGACGCTGCCCGCCCGAAAGCTCGGGCGGTTTCTTGGTCATATGGTCCTGCAACCGCATCCGTTCGATCAGGCGGTCACGCCGGTCAACGTCAACTTTCTCGCCCCGCAGCCGCGCGCCCAACGAGACGTTTTGCGCAACACTCGCCCAAGGCAGCAACAGGTCGTCCTGCGCCATATAGGCAACCCGGTCCGAAACCGGCTGGCCATCGCTGGCGGTGATCCGGCCCGAGAATTCAGCCCCGGTTTCCAGCCCCGCAATCAGCCGCAAGACCGTGGTTTTTCCAACACCCGATCCACCCAGCAGACAGGTCCACGCCCCGGCGTCAAGCGTCAGGGTCAGCGGCGCGAACAAAGTCGCGCCGTCGATCGTGGCTGTACCGCTGATGGTCAGATCGGGCGCCGGGGTCATGGGGTCAGACCCATCTGCCAGAAGTTGACCTCCAATTCCGTCGCCGTACGGAACGTCCGGCACAGACGATCCCAGCGAGGTGACGATTGAAAATCCGCCCCAATCCTTCGTGTTAGAACCGAATCCAGCAATTCGCCTACGGCGGTGCAGGCGTTCTGATAGCCCTCGTCCGCGTAGGTATCGATCCAGCCACGATAGGATGTGGATGTTGCCTCTGCAGACAGGCGGGTGCCAATCTCACCATATCCCATGACGCAGGGTGCAAGTGCAGCCAGAAGATCCGGCAGATCACCGCTATAGCCCGCCTCGAGAACAAAGCGGGTATAGGCCAGATTCTCGGGCCGTTCAGGCGTTGCAAACAGATCGGACTGCGAAATGCCTTCTGCTTCGCAAATACCGATATGCAGCTTCATCTCTTCGCTGATCAGGCCGTTCACGGTACGCGACGCCGCCAGCATTTCAGCATGTGTTTCCGATTTCACCACGGCCAGCGCCCAGGCGCGCGAGAAGTGGATCAGGAACACGTAATCCTGACGCAGATAGTGCAGGAACGCCGGGCGTGGCAGGGTGCCGTCTTTCAGGGCTTCGACAAAAGCGTGGCGGGTGTAGTCCCGCCACGGCCCCTGCGCCGCATCGCGCATCAGCGCAAAGGCTTTGCCATAATCGCTCATTGCGCGGTGACGTCGATGGCAATGTCGCTGACGGGCAGGACAGTGTCGATCATGCCGCTGTCGTTCAGGAATGCTTCGAACCGGGCATATCGGCCAGCGTCAAACCCGGCGGGACGCAGGGCAAAGCGCGGCAGCGTGTCGACCCATGCCCGCGCGTTCAGCTCGTCCTGCAGTTCGGGTGATGTGGTCGAGAAGACCTCCCAGCTTTTTTCCGGGTTGTTGACGATGTACTGAGTCGCTTTTTCGGTCGCGGCCAGGAAACGGGCGATCTTGTCTTTGTCCATCGTATCGGGGTTGGCGACATAGATCAGTTCGTCATAAGACGGCACGCCTTCTTCCTCGATATAGAAACAGGTGCCGGGGCGACCTTCGATATCCATCTGGTTCAGCTCGAAGTTGCGATAGGCGCCGATCACCGCATCCACCTGACCGGTCATCAGCGAGGGTGAGAGCGAGAAATTCACGTTGATCATCTCAACATCATCCAGCGCGACGTCGTATTTGCCAAGCACGGTGCTGAGAATGGCCTCTTCCACACCGGCGACGGAAAAGCCGATTTTCTTGCCTTTGAGGTGACCGGGCGATTTGATCGGGCCGTCTTTCAGAACCAGCAGGCAGTTCAGGGGCGTCGCGACCAGCGTGCCGACCCGTTTCAGCGGCAGCCCTTCGTGGATCTGCAAATGCAGTTGCGGCTGATAGGATACCGCCAGATCCGCCTGACCGGCAGCCACCAGACGCGGCGGTGCGGATGGGTCGGCGGGGGCAACGACTTCGACCTGCAATCCCTGCTCGGCGAAATAGCCGTTTTCCTGCGCCACGATGATGGGCCCGTGGTCGGGGTTGATGAACCAGTCCAGCAGGACGGTCATCTTGTCTTCGGCCCAGGCCGGCGCGGCGGCCAGAAGGGCAAGGGCTGTCATCAGCTTTTTCATATCTCACGTTTCCTTTTCTCAGGAGGCTGAGGCCGCGACGAGGACAATCTCGCCCGGCCAAATCGGTTGGATTTTCTCGGCAGCGCGCCATGCGCGCAGCCCGGTGGCACAGCAAAGGGCGAGGCGTTGCCCCTTGTTTGGGTCTATTTTTTGTATTTCTTCGGGTGAAATGCGCGTTGCATTCGGGTGAGCCGGAACCGGAGCTTCGTTCGGGTCACGCAGTTCGATAATCTGGTCTGTCTCCTTCAACTGACTGGCGGAGAGAAAGCGGAAACAGCTTGACGGTTCCGGCGCGTCATCAAAACGAAACCCGGTGCTGCGCAGGGTTCGCGCATCATATTGCACCATCTGCCCTAGGGGAGATGGGTCAAGCCGCAAGATCAGGTTCAGCGCCATCTGCGCCTGCATGGACCCGATCACACCGACAACGGGACCCAGAACACCCGCCGTGGCGCAGCTTGCGCCACTTTCCGGTGCATCGGGGAAAACGGCACGCAGAGAAGGCGCGCTGCCACAGAAGCCGCCCACATAACCCGAAAGCCCCAGTACCGAGGCGCTGATCAGTGGCTTGCCTTGTGCCAGACAGGTATCCGACAGCAAATAACTGACCGCATAGCTGTCGGCACAATCCAGAATGATATCTGCCTGCGACACCAGATCGGGCGCATTTTCCCCTGTTAGAGCCTGTTTCCTGGAAATCACGTCGATTTCGGCATTCAACGCACGGCATCGGTCAGCGGCGCGTTCGGCCTTTGACAGCCCGCAATCTTCTTCTGAAAACAATGTCTGGCGATGCAGGTTCGACAGATCGACGATGTCACCATCGACAATCGTGATATGCCCCACCCCGGCCCCGGCCAATAGCGGCAGCAGCGGCGCGGCCAGACCACCTGCGCCGACCACCAGAACACGGGCCGCAGTCAGGCGGGCCTGTCCTTCAGCCCCAACCTCGGGCAGCAGCGTCTGGCGTGCATACCGGCTCATCTCGTGACCTCGATCCAAGCACGCACCCGCGCTTCGGGGTCGGCGTTCAGCGTGATATCCGTGACGGCCGAGACGATGTCGGCCCCGGCTGCCAGCACCCCTGCTGCGCGCTCGACGCTCATGCCGCCAATGCCGACCAGAGGAATGTCGCCAACCCGCGCCTTCCATTCGGTCACGCGGGGCAGGCCCTGCTGATGCCACTTCATCTTTTTCAGGATGGTCGGATAGACCGGACCCAGCGCCACGTAATCGGGATCCATGGCCAGAACCCGTTCAAGCTCATCATCGTCATGAGTAGAAACGCCCAGCTTTAGACCCGCTTTTCGGATGGCTTTCAGGTCAGCATCATCCAGATCCTCTTGCCCCAGATGAACCCAGTCACAACCCAGATCGATGGCCCGCTGCCAGTAATCGTTGATCACCAGAACCGCCCCGTAGTCGCGGCACAGATCACGCGAGGCGGCAATCTGATCGCGCACCACTTCAACCGGCTGATCCTTGATACGCAGCTGCACCAGTTTGACACCCAGGGGCAGCATCTGCCGCAGCCAGTCCGAGTGATCGAAGATCGGATAGAAACGGTCCAGCGTCATGACAGGAATGCCTTTCCAACAACAGGGGTCGAAGGTTCGGCCATATCACGCGCCTCGATCGGGTCTGCCTGATGGGCCAGTTGTCCGGCATGGATTGCCTGCGCCATCGCCTTGGCCATCAGAACGGGATCACCGGCACGGGCCACAGCGGTGTTCAGCAGAACGGCGTCATAACCCAGTTCCATCGCGTGGGCCGCGTGGCTGGGCAGGCCGATCCCGGCATCCACCACCAGCGGCGTGTCAGGGAACTCGGCCCGCATCGACCGCAGGGCGTATTCGTTGTTCAGCCCACGCCCGGACCCGATGGGCGCCCCCCACGGCATCAGCACTTCGCACCCCGCTTCGAGCAGGCGTTCGCCCACGATCAGATCATCGGTTGTGTAGGGAAACACCTTGAACCCGTCTTCGGTCAGGATGCGCGCGGCCTCGACCAGCTGGAACACATCCGGCTGCAAACTGTCGGTGTGGCCAATCAGTTCCAGCTTGATCCATTTGGTATCAAACACTTCGCGCGCCATATGGGCTGTGGTCACCGCCTCTTTCACCGTATGACAGCCAGCCGTATTTGGCAGGATCAGAACACCCAGCTCGCGGATCATCTGCCAGAATGTCTGACCCGCGCCGGATTCCCGCCGCAGCGATACCGTGGCAACCGCCGCACCGCTTTCGCGAAAGGCCTGTTCCAGAATTGCAGGGCTGGGATATTGGGCGGTGCCCAGCATCAGCGGGTTCGGCAACTCGATGCCGTAGAACGTTCTCATCCTCAGCCCCCCTGCATCGGCGCGACAACTTCGATCCGGTCGCCATCGGTCAGTTTGTGCGCAATGCGCAGGCTTGACGGCACGAAATCTTCGTTCACTGCGGTGGCCACACGGCCCGAGAAGCCGCATTCCAGCAACAGATCCGACAGGGTTTCAGCGCGCACGTCCCGCGTCTCGCCGTTAAGCACGATCTTCATCGACCATCTCCGAATGTGTGTTGTCCAATGCCAGATCAGCGACACCCCGCGCCAATGCAGGGGCCAGCAGATAGCCATGGCGATACAGCCCATTGGCATAGATTGTCCGACCCAAGCGCCGGATACGCGGCAGGTTGTCCGGAAAAGCGGGGCGCAGGTCGACACCGATCTCCAGCACCTCGGCCTCGCCAAAGGCCGGGTTCACGGCATAGGCCGCGCTGAGCAGTTCCAGCATCGAGCGGGCGGTGATGCGGCTGCTGTCCTCGGATTCGATCATGGTTGCACCCAGCATGTAGACGCCGTCCCCGCGCGGAACGATGTAGAGCGGCATCCGCGGATGCAACAGCCGCACCGGGCGCGAAAGGTTCACATCGGGGCAGCGGAGAACCAGCATTTCACCCTTCACGCCGCGTAGGTCATGCAGATATTCGCGCGCGTGCAGGCCCCGGCAGTCAATGGCGTTGTCCAGTTGCGCCGGAGCCAGCTTTCGGTGGAATTCCACGCCTGCGCCTTGCAGGTGACGATGCAGATCGCGCAATGCCTGGCGAGGATCAAGGTGCGCTTCGTTTTCAAAATACAGAGCTTTGCTAAACTTGCTCAGATCAGGCTCTAATTTGATTATTTTCGCGCGATCAAACTCGCTGAACCCTTCGGTCCTGCGTGCAAACCGACGCAGGTCGGGCAGGTCACGTGCGTTGGCAACAACAAGGGTTCCACTTCTGTTTACCTGCGTTCGCTGCGCCCACCATTCGATGGCTTCCTGCCCCAGCCGCAGAACCGGTTCTTCCGCATTTTCATATTCACACCAAGGCGCCAGCATCCCACCGGCCCACCAGGAACACCCATGCGGTCCGGGCGGGCCGCCCGGATCAAAAACCTGCACCCTTGCGCCGCGTGACACAAGCTCACTGGTCACGGCCAGACCCGCAACGCCTGCACCTATGACCGACCAGAGCGTCACGCGGGCCAGATCCGATGGAAGTGGTGCACAGGGCCGTGCCCGGCACCAATCTTCAGCTCATCCGCCCGCGCGATGGCCCCTTGGAGATAATCATGCGCCTGCGCGATCGCATCCCTCAGCGGCAGGTCCCTGGCCAGTCCGGCGGCGATCGATGACGACAGGGTGCATCCGGTTCCGTGGGTGTTCTTCGTGTTCTGACGCGGGGCCTGAAACGCGGCCACGATACCTGAGGGGTCGACCAGCAGATCGTGGCAGACATCGCCGGACCCATGCCCGCCCTTCATCAAAACCGCACCTGCGCCCAGATCACACAGGGCCTGGCCTTGTGCGGCCATCTCGTCCGGTGATTGCGCCGGTGTCGCATCCAGCAAACACGCCGCTTCGGGCAGATTGGGTGTCAGCACAGTCGCTGCTGGCACCATCACTTCGCGCAGCGTCCGGACCGCTTCCTGCGCCAGCAAGGCATCTCCGGATTTTGCGATCATGACGGGATCAAGAATTATGGGGCCCTTGAACGTTTCCAGACCTCGAGCCACTGCGTGAATGATCTCTGGCGTGGCAAGCATACCGATCTTAATGGCCTTCACGTCCAGATCACTCAGCACCGCGTCGATTTGAGCAGCAATGACATCCAGAGGAACCCCATGCACCGCAGTGACGGCTTGCGTGTTCTGCGCTGTAATGGCGGTAATGACGCTTGCGCCGAATACACCCAACGCGGACATCGCTTTCAGATCGGCCTGAATCCCGGCGCCTCCGCCACTGTCAGACCCAGCAATGGTCAGGGCAATTGCCGCCATTTCGTCGCTCCATCTTTTTTGGGCAACGAGGTAAGGAAAACGTCTGTGTTCATAAGACCGTTCCCTACGCCGGAATTGCCCGGATCAGGTTCGATGGGTTAGCGCGGCTGCGCCTCTCAGCCCTGATACGGGCACCCCAACGGTTGTCGTGGACAATTTCAGGGTCGACGGTCGGAATCAAGACCCAATTTGGCAAATGCATTGCCACTTTTGGTCATCTGATAAGGCCAATTGAGTGTCTTTAGGGAGTGTTTTGCGAGGCTCTGCCTCGCGCTCCGGGATATTTAGAGCCAGATGAATAACGGATCCCTGCTTCATCTGGCTGGAAATATCCCGGGGGAGGCGCCCGGAACGGGCGGCGGGGGCAGAGCCCCCGGGTAACCCTGGTTGTCAGCTTTTCATACCGTCCCAGAAGGATTTGACGGATGAGAAAAAGCTTTTTGATTCCGGGTGGTTGTCTTCGCCCAGGTCATCAAACTCGCGCAGAAGTTCTTTCTGGCGGGTGGTCAAGTTGACCGGGGTTTCAACCGCCAGTTCGATGAACATGTCGCCAACACCGCCGCCGCGCAATGCGGGCATGCCTTTGCCGCGAAGACGCATTTGCCGACCCGACTGGCTGCCAGCCGGGATCTGCACCCGCCCACGCCCGCCATCGATTGTCGGAACCTCGATCGATCCGCCCAGCGCGGCCTTGGCCATGCTGACCGGTACACGGCAATAAAGGTTTACGCTGTCGCGTTCGAACAACTTGTGATCAGACACTTCCACAAAGATGTAGAGGTCGCCCGGAGGGCCACCACGCATTCCGGCCTCGCCTTCACCCGCCAGTCGAATACGGGTGCCGGTTTCGACACCGGCAGGGATGTTGACCGACAAAGCGCGATCTTTTTCGACGCGGCCTGCACCCTTACAGGATTTGCAGGGGTTCTTGATGATCTGACCCAGACCCGAACAGGTGGGGCAAGTTCGTTCGACCGTAAAGAAGCCCTGTTGCGCCCGCACCTTACCCATACCGGAACAGGTGGGGCAGGTTGTCGGCTCGACCCCGCCTTCTGCACCGGTTCCTTCGCAGGAGGAACAAGCCACGGCTGTAGGTACATTGATGGTTTTCTGCTGGCCCGAGAACGCCTCTTCCAGCGATACACGCAGGTTATAGCGCAGGTCCGAGCCGCGCGCGGCGCGTCGGCCGCCACCACCACGTTGCCCGCCCATGAAATCGCCGAACAGGTCGTCGAATACATCCGAGAACGCGCTGGAGAAATCGCCCTGCCCAAAGCCGCCGCCAGGCCGACCACCGCCGCCCATGCCGTTTTCAAATGCGGCATGGCCAAAGCGGTCATAGGCCGCCTTTTTGTCGGCATCGCGCAGCACGTCATAAGCCTCGTTGGCTTCCTTGAACTGCGCCTCGGCATCCGGGTTGTCCTTGTTGCGGTCCGGATGCAGCTCTTTGGCTTTCGTGCGAAAGCCTTTCTTGATCTCATCCGCCGAAGCGCCCTTGGACACGCCGAGCACTTCGTAATAGTCGCGTTTTGACATCAGTATTTCCTTCTGCCTCAACGTAAATAGGCCGGCCCGGCATCCGGACCGGCCTACATTGGCCCGGTTACCCGTTAGTTACGCTTGTCGTCGTCCAGATCTTCGAACTCGGCATCGACGATATCGTCATCACCATGTGCGGCATCTGCTGCGGCAGGCTCGTCCTCGGCCTCTTCGGACTGCGCCTTGTAGATGGCCTCACCCAGCTTCATCGCTGCTTCGGTGACGTTCTGGATGCCAGACTTGATCTTGTCGGCATTGTTGGTTTCCAGCTCGTCCTTGAGTGCGGCGATCGCCAGTTCGATAGCTTCGATCGTGGTCGGGTCGACCTTGTCGGCATGCTCTTCCATCGACTTTTCGGTCGAGTGGATGAGGCTTTCCGCCTGGTTCTTGGCGTCGACCAGCTCGCGGCGTTCCTTGTCCGCCTCGGCGTTCTCTTCGGCGTCCTTGACCATCTTTTCGATGTCTTCGTCGGACAGACCGCCCGATGCCTGGATGGTGATCTTCTGTTCCTTGCCGGTGCCTTTGTCCTTGGCCGAAACCGAGACAATGCCGTTGGCGTCGATGTCGAATGTCACCTCGATCTGGGGCATGCCACGCGGTGCGGGCGGGATGTCTTCGAGGTTGAACTGACCGAGGATCTTGTTGTCCGCAGCCATTTCACGCTCGCCCTGGAACACGCGGATGGTCACGGCGTTCTGGTTGTCCTCGGCGGTCGAGAAGACCTGAGACTTTTTCGTCGGGATCGTGGTGTTGCGGTCGATCAGGCGGGTGAACACGCCACCCAGCGTCTCAATGCCCAGCGACAGCGGGGTCACGTCCAGCAGAACCACGTCCTTGACGTCGCCCTGAAGAACACCGGCCTGAATGGCGGCACCCATTGCAACCACTTCGTCCGGGTTCACGCCTTTATGCGGCTCTTTGCCGAAGAACTTCGTGACCTCTTCGATCACTTTCGGCATCCGGGTCATGCCACCGACCAGAACAACCTCGTCCACGTCAGCAGCCGACAGACCCGCGTCTTTCAGAGCAGCCTGGCACGGCTTCATCGACTTCTTGATCAGATCACCGACCAGGGATTCCAGCTTGGCACGGGTCAGTTTCATGACCATGTGCAGCGGCTGACCGTTCGAACCCATCGAGATGAACGGCTGGTTGATCTCGGTCTGCGAGGTCGAGCTGAGTTCGATCTTGGCTTTTTCGGCGGCTTCTTTCAGACGCTGCAAGGCCATCTTGTCAGCAGACAGATCGACACCGTGTTCCTTTTTGAACTCATCCGCCAGGTAGTTGACGATGCGCATGTCAAAGTCTTCACCACCCAGGAAGGTGTCGCCGTTGGTCGATTTGACCTCGAACAGGCCGTCGTCAATTTCCAGAATGGTCACGTCGAAGGTACCGCCACCAAGGTCATAGACTGCGATGGTTTGGGTTTCCTGCTTGTCCAGACCATAGGCCAGAGCGGCAGCTGTCGGTTCGTTGATGATCCGCAGCACTTCCAGACCGGCGATTTTACCGGCGTCTTTGGTGGCCTGACGCTGTGCGTCGTTGAAGTATGCCGGAACGGTGATGACCGCCTGCGTGACTTCCTCACCCAGATAGCTTTCCGCGGTTTCCTTCATCTTACCCAGAGTGAAGGCCGAGATCTGGCTTGGGGAGTATTTTTCACCGCGGGCCTGAACCCATGCGTCGCCATTGCCACCATCAACGATGGTATAAGGCACCATTTTCTTGTCTTTTTCGACTTCGGCATCATCCACACGACGGCCGATCAGGCGCTTGACGCCAAAGATCGTGTTGTCGGGGTTGGTGACCGCCTGACGCTTTGCAGGCTGACCGACCAGTCGCTCATCTTCAGTGAAGGCGACGATCGAGGGCGTGGTCCGCGCCCCTTCGGCGTTTTCGATAACCTTCGGCTGCGAACCGTCCATGATGGCCACGCACGAGTTTGTGGTCCCGAGGTCAATCCCGATTACTTTTCCCATTTTTGCAATCCCTTTCTCTTCAAGGCGATGTCTCGACGACAGGACCCGTTACGGCATCCCGCCCCCGATCTGATGTGCGCGACAGCACTACCATCGCGCGTCCCGGCGTATATAAGGGCGAGACCTGAGGCCTGCAAGCACCGTAGAACGCAGGTTTTAGGGATTCTGATGCCTTTTTTGGCAAAGAATTGGAAAGGATTGGGGTTTCCGGAATGGCGCGATTGGTTTTGCGGGGGTTCGATATCAGGAAAGGTTATCTTGATCCTGCGGCCCAGTCGCGGGTGATCGCGGATTTGCGCCCGATTCTGAAAGCCGCGCCCCTGTTCCGGCCTGTTACCACCTCGGGCAAGGAGATGTCGGTTCGGATGACCTCGGCAGGCGATCTGGGTTGGGTGACCGACAAGGCGGGGTACCGTTATCACGATCAGCACCCCAAAGGTGGTGACTGGCCGGAAATCCCCGCCGCCATTCTGGATATCTGGCGCGATCTGGTCAGCACCGAGCGAGCGCCCGATTGCTGTTTGATCAACTACTACGGGGAAGGCGCAAAAATGGGCCTGCACCAGGACAAGGACGAGGCAGATTTTTCATGGCCCGTCCTGTCGGTTTCGCTGGGCGACGATGCCTTGTTTCGGATTGGCAGCACGACGCGCGGCGGCAAGACCGAGTCGATCTGGCTGAGCTCGGGGGATGTGGTTGTCATGGGTGGTCCGGCGCGGCTTGCCTATCACGGTGTGGATCGGATCAGGTTCGGATCCTCGCGCCTGTTGCCCAAAGGCGGGCGCATAAACCTTACGCTGCGGGTCGCGCGCTAGCGGCGCGCATTCCAGCTTTTCGAGACGTGCTGACGGGTAAAGAATTCACCCATAAGACCGATCATCAACAGGGCGATTCCAACCCAGGCCGCGTATTCCCAGCTGGTGTTTCTTGGATAATAGTTGCGGAACACGAACCCGCGGGTCTGGTCGATGATGTGAAACAGCGGGTTCCAGGCAAACATCATCAACAGCCCGCCACCCAATGCGTTCGCAATGAACATCTTGCCGGAAAACACCATGTTCAGACGGCGATATATATTGGTTAGCATCGAAACGGTCGTCGGGGCCCACGGTTTCAACGCCATGAACACAAGCCCCACCGCGCAGCCGGTAAACCAGGCCAGCACCAGCATTGCGAAGGCGCCGCCGGGGTTCTGCACCTCAAGCGGAGCAACCGCGACACTGTAGACGAACAGGATGATGAACATGGCCAACAGGAACTTATAGAAAGTGCTGAAGGCCGCCGCGAGAATCGTGACCATCACGTTCATCGGCGAATGCAGCATCATTGGGTTATTGGAGGATCCAACCCCGGAAATCGCGCCAATCGATTGTATGTGCAACATGAACGGGAACACACCCGACAGGACATACAGCAGAAATTCGCCCCTGATCCTGGCGACCCCGCCCCGGCCCATCAGCGACATGAGCAGATAGAAGGTGACCATCATCACCAGCAATTGCACAACGTTAAGCAGGATCGCGATCACCGCATTCGGATGCTGCGCGCGCACGTTCCGCACCACCGCGTGGAACACCAGTTCCGCAGTCGTCAGTGCACCGCCCAGCAGCGTTTGATTGCGCTTGTAATAGAACACTTAAAGGGTCTTTCCTGCCTCGTCGTCCCTAACCTGGCATGAATATCTTGCCGTTCGGTAACCGTCGCATCATAAGTCGGTCACGAGTTTGGATCAACAAACCACAGGAACGGAGCATTTTTGTGACCTACGACGCGCTTATTCCCGTCATCCGGCGTCTGGCCCTTGAGGCCGGCGACAAGATCATGGAAATCTATGAGGCAGACGATTTCGACGTCAAAGTCAAATCAGACTCCAGCCCTGTGACCGAAGCGGATGAGGCAGCCGATGCGCTGATTTCAGCCGGGTTGCGTCAGGCGTTCCCCGATATCCTGCTGATCACCGAGGAACAGGCCGCCTCGCATTCCGAAAAAGGGGATACCTTTCTGATTGTCGATCCGCTGGATGGCACCAAGGAATTCATCAACCGCCGTGGCGATTTCACCGTCAACATCGCGCTGGTCGAGGACGGAACGCCGACACGGGGTGTGGTTTACGCCCCGGCGCGGGGCCGCATGTTCTATACGCAGGCAGATGGTCAGGCGGTCGAGGAAACAGGCGCGTTTGACAAGGATGCACCCGGCACCCTGACCCCAATATCCGTCTCTAACCCTGACAATTCCGCGCTTTTGGTCGTGGCTTCAAAGTCGCACCGGGATCAGGCCACCGAGGATTACATCAACAAGTATCAGGTCAGGGACAGCAAAAGCGCGGGATCGTCTCTCAAGTTCTGTCTGGTTGCGACGGGCGAGGCGGATCTTTATCCGCGGGTCGGGCGCACGATGGAGTGGGACACGGCGGCAGGGCACGCGGTACTGGCCGGGGCCGGTGGCCAAGTTGTGCGGTTTGACGATCACTCGCCGCTTCTCTATGGCAAAGAGGGCTATGCGAACCCGTTTTTTATCGCGTACGCTCCGGGTGTTAAGCTGAAGGAGGCCTGATGTCAGTTCTGATCGCCATCCCCGCCCGCTATGCCTCGACCCGCTATCCGGGCAAGCCATTGGTGCCGCTGACCGGCGCGACCGGCGTTTCGATGACACTGATCGAACGGTCCTGGCGAGCAGCCACTTCTGTCGCGGGCGTGGACCGGGTTGTAGTCGCAACCGATGACGACCGCATCCGCGAGCTGTCCGAAGGCTTTGGTGCCGAGGTGGTGATGACCTCGGAAAACTGCCAGAACGGCACCGAACGCTGCGCTGAGGCGCACAAGGTTCTGGGCAGCGGATATGACATCGTGGTCAACCTTCAGGGCGATGCACCCCTGACACCGCATTGGTTTGTCGAGGATCTGATCGCAGGGCTGCGCGCGGCACCCGATGCTGGCGTGGCCACACCGGTCCTGCGTTGCGACGGGGATGCTTTGAACAGCCTGCTGAACGACCGCAAACATGGCCGCGTTGGCGGAACAACCGCCGTGTTCGGGCGCGACAACAGCGCGATGTATTTCTCGAAAGAGGTCGTGCCTTTCACCTCAGAGACCTATGGCGGGGATGAACCCACGCCGGTGTTTCACCATGTTGGCGTCTATGCCTATCGACCTGATGCGTTGGCGGCCTATCCGGGCTGGCCAACGGGCCCTCTGGAAAAACTGGAAGGTCTTGAACAGCTTAGGTTCATGGAAAATGGCCGCAAGGTTCTGTGCGTCGAGGTTGACGCCAAGGGCCGTCAGTTCTGGGAGCTGAACAACCCGCAGGACGTACCCAAGATCGAAGAGATGATGGCGGCGATGGGGCTGGAGTAGCCGGTTTTGCCCATGACGCCCCGCGGTTCCCATATCTCGATGACAGGCAATCTGGTTCCAAAGGACGCTTCATGAAACCAATCCTCGTGACCGGTGGTGCCGGATATATCGGGTCGCATGCCTGCAAGGCGCTTGCGCAGGCGGGCTATGTTCCCGTGGCCTATGACAATCTGGTCACCGGCTGGCAGGATGCGGTGAAATACGGGCCGTTTGAACAGGGCGACCTGTTGGACCGGGCACGCCTGGACGAGGTATTTGCCAAACATAAGCCGGTTGCGGTGATGCATTTTGCGGCGCTCAGCCAGGTGGGCGACGCGATGCGGCAGCCCGGTTTGTACTGGTCGAACAATGTCACCGGATCGTTGACGCTGATCGAGGCTGCGGTTGCGGCGGGCTGTCTGGATTTCGTGTTCTCGTCCACATGCGCCACTTACGGCGAGCATGACAATGTGGTGCTGGACGAGACCACCGCCCAACACCCGCTGAACGCCTATGGTGCATCAAAGCGCGCGATCGAGGACATCCTGAGGGATTTCGAAGCGGCCCATGGGCTGCGCCATGTCATTTTCCGGTATTTCAACGTTGCTGGCGCCGATCCCGAGGGCGAAGTGGGCGAGTTTCACCGGCCTGAAACCCATCTGATCCCCCTGATGCTGGACGCGATTGATGGCAAGCGCGAGGGTTTGACCGTTTTTGGCACCGATTACGATACGCCCGACGGCACATGTATTCGCGATTATGTCCATGTCTGTGATCTGGTCGACGCACATGTTCTGGGGCTGGGCTGGCTGGAACAGGGTAAAGAAAGCCGTGTTTTCAATCTGGGCACCGGCTCGGGGTTTTCCGTGCTTGAGGTGATCGAGCATTCCAAATCCGTCACCAACCGCCCGGTACCGTATTCGGTCGGTGCCCGTCGGGCGGGCGATTGCACCAAGCTGGTGTCCGGCTCTGTCCGCGCCCAAACCGAACTGGGGTGGAAGCCGAAAAGGTCAACGTTAGAGACGATGATTGCGGATGCCTGGCGCTGGCATCAGAATGGCCACTACGAGAAATGAGGCCCCAGTGACGTCCAATACGGTTCAGACACTTCCTGATATCGGTTGGCAACAGGAATACCGGTTGCGCTGGAAACGGCGACGCCTTCTTTGGCGCTCGATGCGCAGCCGACATCAACTGACCTGCCTGAAAGATCATACAAGCAGGATACGGGGCGGCGACGTGCTGGCCTTTACCACCTTGCGCAATGAGATTACCCGCCTGCCCTGGTTCTTCCGTCACTATCGCCAGCTGGGCGTGAGCCATTTTCTGATCGTCGACAACGGCAGCGATGACGGCTCGGCTGAATTTCTGCAGGATCAACCGGATGTGTCCCTTTGGCAGACCCGGTCCAGCTATCGCGGATCACGCTTTGGGCTGGACTGGCTCAGCTGGCTACAGATGCGTTACGGCCATGGCCACTGGTGCCTGATGGTCGACGCGGATGAGCTGCTGGTTTATGCCCGGCACGACCGCCAATCTCTGCATGAGCTCACAGAATGGCTGGACCGACAGGGACGGGTCGGGTTTGGCGCATTGATGCTGGATCTGTATCCAAAGGGGCCGTTGGGCGGACAAACCTATGACCCGGAAACGGACCCGATCGAGGTGCTGAACTGGTTTGACACAGGCCCGTATCGCGGGCAGCGGCAAAGCCCGATGGGAAACCTGTGGGTTCAGGGTGGCGCACGCGAGCGGGTGTTTTTTGCCCAAACGCAGCAGCGATCCCCCACACTGAACAAGATCCCGCTGATGCGCTGGTCGCGGCGCTATACCTACGTAAACTCGTGCCATTCCGCCCTGCCCCGTCGTCTGAACGCAGAGTATGACGGGCCAAGCGGCGACACCCCGTCCGGCGTGCTGCTGCATACGAAATTTCTGCCGGACATTATCGAAAAATCCAAAACTGAAAAGCTGCGCCGCCAGCATTTTCATGACCCGAACCAGTTCGGCACGTATTACGATCAGATACTCAGTCAACCAGACATGTGGACCCCGCACTCGGTGCGCTATACCGGCTGGTCGCAGTTGCTGGAGATGGGGCTGATGCGTGACGGCGGCTGGTCTTGAAAACAAATCGGGGGGGGTCAACGGCACCTTTACCATTTCCGGGGTTTAAAAAAGTTGCCTCAGAAGAGGTAGAAGTGGCATAAACCGACAATGTCCTGTCGCACCAGCGGTCGCGGCGGGTTCGGGGAAAGCTCGCGTCATAATAAAGGTTGGGCAGTCGCGTGAGCCTGTTTGATTCATACAAGATGAGATTGCGGCGCAAGCGCCGTATTCTGCGCTGCCTCAGACGTCGGCACGAACTTAAGCCCGCCAGCAACAACACGTCTGCCATCCGCCGTGACGATATCCTGTTGATGAGCGTTGTGCGTAACGAGAAAATTCGGCTGCCCTATTTTCTGGAATATTACCGCAAACTGGGCATCGACCATTTTCTGTTCATCGACAATGACAGCAATGACGGCAGTTTCGGGTTCCTGAAAGAGCAAGCTGATGTATCGGTCTGGCGGACGACTACCAGCTACAAACGTGCCAGCTATGGTCTGGACTGGTCAAATTACATTCTGCGCAAATACGCGCATGGACATTGGGTTCTGAGCGTCGACCCGGATGAGTTTTTTATCTACCCCTTTTGCGACACCCGCCCGATCCGCGCCCTGACAGACTGGCTGGACGGAAGTGCCGTACGCAGCTTCGGCACCATGCTGATCGACATGTACCCCGAAGGACCCGTGGATGCCGAAACCTATCGCGAGGGGCAGGATCCCTTTGAGATTGCGCGGTGGTTCGATCCGGGGAATTACACGATCACCAAGAACCCGGATTACAAGAACCTGTGGATTCAGGGGGGCGCGCGGGCGCGTGTGTTCTTTCGCGACAAGCCATCCAAAGCTCCGGCACTGAACAAGATCCCGCTGGTCAAATGGGATCGGCGGTATGTCTATGTCAGCTCGACCCACTCGCTTTTGCCGCGCGGGCTTAATCAGGTTTACGACGAATGGGGTGGGGAAAAGGCCAGCGGCTCGTTGCTTCATGCCAAGCTGATCGACACCCTTGGCGACAAGGCGCGCGAAGAATTGCAACGCGGCCAGCACTATGGCGGTTCGGGCGAATACAAGGCCTATGCCGCACAGCTTGAAGACAAGCCCGTATTCTGGTGCGAGTGGTCCGAGGCCTATATCAACTGGCGGCAGCTTGAGATTCTGGGCCTGATGTCAAAGGGAAACTGGGCATGAGCGGTCTGGGCGTCGTCATGCTGGTTCATACCTCGCTGGACCGGGCCGAACAGGTCGCGCGCCATTGGACCGCTGCGGGATGCCCTGTTGTGATCCATGTGGATCGCAAAGTACCGGGTGAAGAATACGCGCGATGTGTTGCGTCCTGTTCAGACAATCCCCGGATCGCATTTTCCGACCGGCATCAATGCGACTGGGGCGGGTGGGGCATCGTTGCCGCCTCACAAACCGCGTCCGAACTGATGCTGGAGCAATTTCCGGAAACGCGCCACGTCTTCCTGTCGTCGGGGGCCTGCCTGCCGCTGCGCCCGGTTCAGGAGTTGATTGACTACCTGGCCGACCGGCCCCGTGTCGATTTCATCGAAAGCGCGACAACGTCTGATGTCAGCTGGACAATCGGCGGGTTGGATCATGAACGGTTTACGCTGCGGTTTCCGTTTTCCTGGCGAAAACGGCGCGGATTGTTCGACGCATATGTAAAGCTTCAGCGCGCGGTCGGGTTTCGTCGGAAAATCCCCGACGGTTTGGTCCCGCATATGGGCAGCCAGTGGTGGTGCCTGACCCGTCAAACACTGTCTGCCATTTTGCAAGATCCCAAGCGCAAACAATATGACAGCTACTTCCGCCATGTTTGGATTCCGGATGAAAGCTATTTCCAGACATTGGCGCGGCTGTATTCTACACATATCGAGAGCCGATCCCTGACCTTGTCCAAGTTCGACTATCAGGGCCGCCCGCACATATTCTACGACGATCACCTGCAATTGCTGCGGCGGTCAGACTGTTTTGTTGCCCGCAAAATCTGGCCTCGTGCGGAACGGCTGTATCAGGCGTTTCTGACCGATCAGGCCAGTGCGATGAAACCGGCCGAACCCAATCCCGGCAAGATTGACCGCGTGTTTTCCAAGGCGGTCGAGCGGCGGACACGGGGGCGTGACGGGCTTTACATGCAAAGCCGGTTTCCCCGGCACGGCAGTGAAAACGGCCTTACCTCGTCACCCTATTCCGTATTTCAGGGCTTTTCCGAACTGTTTGAAGATTTCGAAGAATGGCTGGCCGCGGCCACTGGCACACGCGTGCACGGGCACCTGTTCGGACCAGAGCGTGCAGAATTTGCAAAGGGTGAAACCATCACAAACGGTGCGCTCAGCGATTGTGCTTTGCTGCGGGATTACAATCCGACGGCCTTTCTGTCGAACCTGATCTGGAACACACGCGGCGAACGCCAGTGTTTCCAGTTCAGCCCCCGCGACACACAGGACATCAACTGGTTTCTGGCGCGGGACAAGAATGCGCAAATCTCGGTCATCACCGGGGCCTGGGCAATTCCGCTGTTCCGGTCGAACCTGAACTTCTCGGACATCCGGAGCGAGGCCGCGCGTCTGCAACAGATCGAAACCAAACAGCTTGAGGTTTTGACCTCGGTCTGGACCAAGGCGCGGATGCGCAGCTGGTCGCTGGCCGATTTCCTTGAAGCACCGATGGAGCCCCTGCAGACAATCCTGGACGAGATTGGCGCGCATCAGTCCAGCCACCTGACAGAAGCGCCCACAATGGTCGATCTGTCCGGCTTCGGGAAGTTCCTGCAAAACCTCAAGAACCAGGGTATGCACCCTTACCTGATGGGCGATTTTCCTTCGGACGATGTGTTCGGCCGTCAGACGAAACCCTATCGCAAACCCTATCTGGTGCAGTAATCACCCATGCCAGCCAATTTTGACTACTTCGTTGTTCTGGCTGCCATGCGCACAGGGTCGAACCTGCTTGAGGCCAATCTGAACGCGCTGGACGGGGTTTCCTGCCATGGCGAAGCCTTCAACCCGCATTTTGCCGGCAACCTGAAGTCCGATACCCTTCTGGGTCTGTCGCTGGAAGACCGCGACGCAGATCCGATGCGGCTGTTGAAGGCAATCAGGTCGGCACCGGGCGACTTGAACGGTTTTCGGTATTTCCAGGACCATGACCCACGCATTCTGAAGCCAGTGCTGAACGATCCACGCTGTGCCAAGATCATTCTCACACGCAATCCGCTGGACAGTTTTCTGTCCCTGAAAATCGCACGCGCCACGCAGCAATGGCTGCTGAAGAACGTGAAGCGCCGCGTCGATGCCCAGGTTGCGTTCGACGGGCTTGAGTTTTCTGAGTATCTCGATCAGGTCCACGGCCACCAACACATGTTGCAGCGGCATTTACAGAAAACCGGTCAGACTGCCTTTTTCATCACCTATGACGACCTGGCCGAGTTGGACGTTCTGAACGGTCTGGCCGCATGGCTGGGGGTTGAGGCGCGGCTGAGCAAGCTGGACGACACTCTGAAACCGCAAAACCCGGCACCTGCCGTATCGAAGGTCACCAACCCCGATGAGATGCAAGACGCCCTGTCCAGGTTGGACAGGTTCGGATTGCACCAGCCCACCCGTTTCGAGCCAAACCGAGGGGCGGCGGTACCGCAATATATCGCCGCAGCCAGATCAAATTTGATGTATTTGCCCATTCGCGGCGGAATAGAGCCTGTTATCGCGCAATGGATGGCCGAGCTGGATGGCTGTTCTGCGGACGATCTGGTCACAAACCGGAACCGCAAGGAAATCCGCGCCTGGATGCAAGACCACCCCGGACACCGAAAGTTCACCGTGTTGCGCCACCCACTGGCACGGGCGCATTCGGCGTTTTGCCAGTACATTCTGGATACCGGGCCGGGCAGTTACAAGATGGTTCGCAATTACCTGCGCAACCGCCTTGACCTGCCGATCCCCGGGCAGGTGCGCGACACCAATTACTCGGTCGAACAGCATCGGGATGCGTTTCTGGCGTTCCTCGGGTTCCTGCGCATGAACCTCAACGGTCAGACGCCGATCCGCGTTGACGGGACGTGGTGCAGCCAGTCCCGCACGCTGGATGGCATTGCCAGCTTTTTGATGCCGGACCTGATTCTGCGGGAAGAAGAGCTGACCACGGCTCTGCCGGATCTGGCCCGCTCAACAGGCCACCCCAATCCGCCGGTTCCCGGCCCGTGCGCGCAAGATGTTCCGTTTACGCTGGATCAGATCTATGACGAACAGCTTGAAGCGCTGGCATCCGAGGTCTACCAGCACGACTATGAAACATTCGGGATTGCAGCGTGGGCGCCTGTGCCCCCTAAGGGCGCAGGGTGATCAGCGTCCCTCGGTTGACCATCGCATAGATTTCTTCGATCTCGTCATTCTTGACCGCGATGCATCCCGCGGTCCAATCCGGAGTTTTCTTGGCGCGTTTGAACTCGGATCGTAGATTTGGCTGCCCGTGAATGAAGATGTCCCCACCGGGATCAACTCCCGCAGCCTTAGCCTTGGCGATGTCCTGAGAGTTGGGATACGATATCCCGATAGACAGGTGATACCGGCTGTTGGGGTTGTGCCGATCGATCAGGTAACTTCCTTCGGGCGTGCGGCCGTCTCCGCGTTTGGTTTTTGTGCCCTGCGGCGCAAATCCCAGATCCACATCATATTCCTTGAGGACTTTTTCGTGGTGCAACAAATAAAGTTTGCGCGCGCCCTTGTTGACCACCAGCGAGGTGACCTCGGGCCCATCATAAGTCAGAAAATTTGGTCGGGCTGATGCACAAGCCGATAGGCCCAGCGTTGCTACCGCCCCCAATCCGAATGCTCGACGATCCATGTTTCACTGCCTGCTTTGTTTTTTTGGGGCTTATTATGCCAAAAAACGCGAAAACTGAAATCACTTTTTGATGTTCAAGTTTTCGGTCAGATGCCGCTCGATGCTCTCCAAGCGTTCCAGAACCTCATCACGATACGCATCAGTCCTGACCTCATCCTCTGCATGGTGCGCGTCCTGCATGGAATTTACGATCAGACCCACCAATAGGTTCACCACCGCAAAGGTTGTGACCATAATGAAGGGGACGAAGAACAGCCAGGCATAGGGATAAACCTCCATCACCGGGCGGACGATCCCCATCGACCAGCTTTCAAGCGTCATGATCTGAAACAGTGTATAGGCCGACAGGCCAAGATCGCCGAACCAATCCGGGAAGGTTGCCGAGAACAGCTTGGTCGAGATCACGGCACCGATATAGAACAGAATTGTCATCAGCAGGAAAACACTGGCCATTCCCGGTAGGGCCGAGATGAACCCTTCAACCACCCGGCGCAGTCTTGGCGCAACGGAAATCACGCGCAATACCCGCAGGATTCGCAGGGCTCGCAGAACGGAAAGACCTCCGGCGCTGGGAACAAGCGCAATGCCGACGATCAGGAAATCGAAATTGTTCCAGCCGTTTGTGAAAAACCTGCGTCCGGTCGCGGTCAGCTTCATGGCGATTTCCGCCACAAAGATCGCAAGGCACAGCTTGTCCAGCATCACGATCAGCGGCCCGGCGGCTTCCATCAGGGTCGGCGACGTCTCCATCCCCAAAAGCACTGCGTTAAAGATGATGACAGCCGTTATGAATTGCCCGAATGCAGGCGCTTCGATGATGTTCAGCAGACGCTGTCTGAAACCCATGGGTCGCTTTCTCCTGTCTGATCAAGATGCGGCGTTCAGGGTAAACCGCGCAGCAAGTTCCGTATGTGACGACCATCGAAACTGGTCAACGACCTGCACCCATTCAAGGGTATAGCCAGCGTTAACCAATATTTTTGCATCGCGCGCGAAGGTGACGGGGTTGCACGAGACATAGGCAATCACCGGGCGTCTGGCCTGTACCAGCTCGGCCACCTGTGCCTCGGCACCAGCGCGGGGCGGGTCCAGAACGACTGCGTCAAACGATTTCAGTTCATCCGGCATCAATGGACGACGGAACAGGTCGCGGGCCTCGGTCGTCACGCGTTTCAGACCTTGCGCCCTGCGCCAGCCCTGATCCAGCGCCTGCACCATGTCCGCGGCACCTTCGACCGCGTGAACCTCGGCTTTTTCTGCCAGAGGCAATGAGAATGTGCCGCTGCCCGCAAACAGGTCAACAATTCGTTTCGCACCCCGTGTTGCCTCGGAAACGGCCTGTAATAGAGCCTGTTCTCCGTCCTTGGTCGCCTGAAGGAAGGCACCGGGTGGTGGCGTGACGGCGGCGGCCCCAAAGCGCTGAACCGGAGCGTGGCGCATGGCGATCACTTCACCATCCCAGCTGAGCCGCGCCAGACCATGTTTTTCGGTTTCCTGCGCGAGTGCCAGTTCCAGCGGCCCATCCAGGGGCTTGCCGCCCTTGACGGCCACATCCAGCCCGCCTTCGGACAGGGTGAGCGTGACGGCCAAGACGCCCTTGCGGCTGCCGCCCAGAACCGCCAGCGCCTCGGCCACGGGAATTGCGGCGATCAGGGCCGGGTCAAGCAATAGGCAATCCGGGATTTCGGTGATCGTATCCGATGCACGTCCATGGAACCCGGCCAATGTACCTTTCTTGGTCCGCCTGACGGCAATCGTGGCGCGTCGGCGTGAGTGTTCGGGAGATGTGTGTGTCGGACGCATCGGCGCCTCAAGCCCCTGCGCGAACAGGGCGTTGCGGACAATGCTCAGCTTCCAGTCGGCGACAAACGCGTCGGAGGCGTGTTGCAGCTGACAGCCGCCGCAGGCTTTGTAATGGCGGCACGGGGCTTTCACCCGGACATCAGACGGTACTTCGACGCGGATATCGGTCAGCACCTGATCAACAAGGGTGCCGCTGACAACCTCACCCGGAAGGGTGCGCGGAGCGTAAATGGGCCCATCAGCGATGCCGTCGCCCTGATGGCCGAGCCGGGTGATTGTGTATTTCTGCGTCATGAGGGGCCTGATAGCCGGGCTTTGGGTTCAACAAAACCCTTATTCGGCAGCTTCCGCCTGAATGAAACCACCAGATTGCCGATGCCAGAACCGGGCATAAAGCCCGCCCTGATCCAAAAGATCCTCGTGCGTTCCGGTTTCCACGATTTGCCCCTGATCCAGAACGATGATCCGGTCCATCTCGCTGAGCGTCGACAATCTGTGGGCGATGGCCAGAACGGTTTTGCCCTGCATCACCCGATGAAGCGCCGATTGAATCGACGCCTCGACCTCGGAATCAAGGGCTGAGGTTGCTTCGTCCAGAACCAGAATTGGCGCATCCTTGAGAATGGCGCGTGCAAGGGCGATCCGTTGCCTTTGGCCACCGCTGAGCTTTACGCCACGCTCGCCCAGATGAGCGTCATAGCCGGTGCGGCCATGGCCATCCTTGAGGCTCAGGATGAAGTCATGCGCTTCGGCCTTGATTGCTGCTTCGATCAACTCGGCCTCGGACGCGTCCGGGCGACCATAGAGGATGTTTTCGCGGGCGGACCGGTTGAACATCGCCGTTTCCTGCGTGACCATGCCGATCTGGCGGCGCAAACTGTCCTGCGTGACCTGCGACACGTCCTGCCCATCGATGCAAATAGCGCCGTTTTCCCTGTCATAGAGCCGAAGAAGAAGCGAAACGAGTGTTGATTTGCCCGCCCCTGAGGCACCGACAATTCCCAGCTTTTCGCCCGGTTGCACGGTGAGCGTCAGGTCCGTAACACCGCCGACGTCCCGGCCGTAAGCAAAACTGACATCTTCGAACGAGATGGATCCTTCGGTTACATCAAGATCTTTCGCGCTGCGCGCATCCTCGACCCTGTCCCGTCTGGCCAGCGTCTTCATCCCGTTTTCAATCTCACCCACATTGGCATAGAGGCCCATCAGCGTGAAACTGACCCATCCGGTCATCTGCGAAATACGAACCGACACGGCGCCAGCGGCAACGATGTCACCCGCAGTCGCCAATCCGAACTGCCATAACCACAGCGTCGCCCCCAGCAGGAGAACAGGCAGAATGCCGGCAAGCGCCATCAGGACGAACCGGAAACTGGCCGACAGCTTGCCGAACGCCAGTGATTTTTTCCGCAGCTCGACCATCGAGTGCCGCGCGGCCTGATCTTCGAAATCCGAGTGCGCAAAAAGCTTGACGGTTTTGATGTTGGTGATCGTGTCGACCACCTGCCCCGAAACCATCGCCCGCGCCCCGGCACGCGCAGCCGAGCGTATGCGAATACGCGGCAGGTACCAGCGCACCAGAAGGAAATAGACCACCAGCCAGGCTGCAAAGGGCAGCATCACCAAAGGATGAATAGACCCTAACAAAAGCAAAGAGCCCGCTAGCGACGCCAACGCAAACACAATCGCACTGATCGTTTCGGACACGACCGAGGCCATGGCGTTCGAAGTCTGCATCTGTTTCTGGGCAATGCGCCCGGCGAAATCATCGTCGAAATAGGTGACAGACTGGCCCAGCGTCCAGCGGTTCAGCTTGGCCAGCACCAAAGGCGTGATGTTGGGCATCACGATATAGTTGTTCGAAATCGAAGACAGCCCAAACAGGATCGGGCGCAGAAGCATGAAGAAAACCACCGCCCCAAAGATCATCCACATATTCCCGGCGGTCATGAAATGCTCGGGCCCGCTGGATGTTGCCACATCGATCACACGCCCCAGAATCCACGCTGTTCCAGCCTCCATCGCGCCGGCCAGGGCCGAAAAGAACGCGGCGACAAACAGCATGGGCCAAGCACCGGAAAGGCTCCAGCGAATGAAAGCCCCCAATGTCTGCGGCGGGGGCGTTTCAGTGGTCCTGAACGGATAGATGAGATCGGCAATATTCATTCAGCGGCCTCCGGGTTCATGAAGCCGCCAGATTGCCGCGCCCAGAACTGCGCGTAAAGGCCACCCTGCGCCAATAGATCAGAATGCGCGCCCTCTTCGACGATGCGGCCCCCGTCCATCACCAGAATGCGATCCATCTGCGCAATGGTGCTGAGACGGTGGGCGATGGCAATCACGGTCTTGCCCTGCATCATTCCGTAGAGCGTTTCCTGAATTGATGCTTCGACCTCGGAATCCAGTGCCGATGTCGCCTCGTCCAGCAAAAGGATTGGTGCGTCCTTCAGGATCACCCGGGCCAGCGTTACCCGCTGCCTCTGACCACCAGACAGCTTTACGCCCCGCTCACCCACATGCGCATCATACCCGGTGCGCCCCTGCGGGTCTTGCAGGTCAAGGATGAACGCGTGCGCTTCGGCCTGTTTGGCTGCGGCAATCATCTGCGCCTCGGTCGCGTCCGGACGACCGTAAAGGATGTTGTCACGCACAGAGCGATGCAGCAACGCACTATCTTGCTGGACCATGCCGATATGGCTGCGCAGACTGTCCTGTGTGACATCCGCTATGTTCTGATCATCAATCAGAATGGCACCGCGTTCGACGTCATAAAACCGCAAAAGCAGCTTTACTAGAGTCGATTTCCCGGCACCCGACCGCCCAATGAGGCCGATCTTTTCGCCGGGCTGAATGGTCAGGTTGATGTGGTCAAGCCCACCGGCCTCGCGCCCGTAATGGTGCGAGAGATTGCGGATCTGAATCTCACCCCTGGTCAACCGCAGGGGTTTGGCTTCGCGTGCGTCAAGCAGGTCGATGGGCTGGGCAATGGTCTCCATCCCCTCAGCCACGATACCAAGCTGGCGGAAAAAGCTGGTCAGCGCCCACATGATCCATCCGGTCATGGCGTTCAGGCGCAGGGTCAGTGCGGTTGCTGCCGCGACGACGCCGACCGAAGCGGAACCCTGCATCCACAAGGCAATTGCCCAACCCACGACACCAACGATCAGCACCCCGTTCAGGGTAACCAAAACCGCATCCATGATGGTGAAAATCCGCATCTCGATCTGGAATGTCCGGCGGGTTTCCTCGATCGCTTCACGGGCATAGTCCAGCTCTTGCGGGCCATGGGCGAACATCTTGACGGAATGAATGTTGGTATAGCTGTCCACGACGCGGCCCGTGACGGTTGACCGCGCATCGGATGCCGCCTTGGACGCCGGCCCGACACGGTGAACAGTCCAGCGCACCAGCATCGCGTAGAACGCAAACCAGATCAGCAGCGGGATCAGCAGGCGCGCATCCGCCGCATAAAGCAGGATTGCCGCCCCGATCAGGTAGGCCAGTGAAAAGGAAATCGCGTCAAAGACCTGAAAGATCACCTCACCGGCCGCGGGCGGTGTCTGCATGATCCGGTTGGCAATCCGCCCGGCAAAATCATTCTCGAACCAGCCAACCGACTGACGCAGAACGTGCTTATGGGCGCGCCAGCGGATCAGAGTGCCAAAGTTCGGCAGAATCGTGTTGTTCAGGATCAGTACGTCGACCAGATGCAACAAAGGGCGCAGAAACAGGACAAAGGCCGCGATCAACAGCAGCTCGGTCCCGTGGTTCTGCCACACCTCGGTTGGTGTGCCGCCCAACAGGTCAACGACACGACCCATATAATAGATCAACCCAATCTCGACACCGGCGACGATAATGGAAATCAGCGCAGCCCAGACAAACACCCGATAGAACGGGCGCGAATAGTCCAGCAGAAACGGCCACAGCCGGGTCGGCGGCGCGTCAGCCTCATGATAGGCGACAAAAGGGTCAACAAGGTTTTCGAAATAGCGAAACATGGAGTGTGCTCCGATTGAGCAGAGATAAAGACGTGCGAAGACAGATGGCGCCTGAACACCACCCTTTACGGGGCAAGTGTCCCGGCTTTAGCCGAACCAGATCCCGTAATACATTCGCATTCCTCCATCCATGTGACTGGCGCACCTAACCACAATGGACCAAAGTTGTCATCCCCTTTTGAGACTAAACATTAACTTGCAAGCAAGTCCTCGCGCGACAGCGCAAAACCCGACGCGATCCACCGGCTTTCAAGCTCGGCCAGCTTTTGGCCCAGCGCCGGGCCGGTAAACCCGGGGATCAGGTCTTTGGCCTGTATCGGGAAACGCGCGGCTGCGCCTGCGTGCAGGTCCTGTCTGAAGCTTTCGGACCAGGGCTGTTCGAAAAACGCGCACCGCAAAAGGGTTTTGTTCAACCCGCCTTCGTCACCATACCGATAGCCCAGTTCAGCCACGCTGGTGGTTGACTGCGCTTCGCTCCGCATTCCGGTAAGGCGTTGCAGTTGCGAACGGCTCAGGCGCAGGGTTGCGGCGTCATCGGGTGTCGCGATGGCCGCCAGACGGCGCACGGGGTTCGGTTCGGCACCTGCCGCATGTTCCAAAGCGACCAGAGGTGCCAGTGACCGGTCATCCGCGCCCGGCAGCAACTTTGCCAATACGCCCGTGCTGCGCATCGTCGCAATGGCCGGGGCCGGATCAGGCGCGCCCAGCAGTTTCAGCAGTTCCGCCCCGACGCGTTCCCGCGACAACGAGGTCAGCCCGTCAAGATTGGCACCAATGGCAGCCAGCGCGTCCGGGTCGAAACCGGCATCCGGGTCGCCATACCATGCGTGAAACCGGAAATAGCGCAGTGACCGCAGATAGTCTTCGCGAATGCGGTCCTCTGCTTCACCGATGAACCGCACCCGCCGGGCCCGAAGGTCGGGAAGCCCGCCAAGCGGGTCTAACACAGTGCCATCGGGCCTTGCATAAAGTGCATTCATGGTAAAATCGCGCCGCGTAGCATCTTCTTCGACGTGATCGGAAAAGGCGATGACAGCGCGGCGACCATCGGTTTCGACGTCACGCCGGAAAGTGGTGATCTCGTGCGGGATACCGGCGCTGACCACTGTAATCGTGCCATGGTCGATACCGGTGGGGACGGCCTTGAGGCCGGCAGCCTGCGCCATCTCGACAACCTGTTCAGGCCGGGCATCAGTGGCAATGTCGATATCCGACACCGGCGCGCCCAGCAGCGCATTGCGCACGCACCCACCCACAAAAAGCGCCTGCGCCCCGGATGAGGTCAGGGCGGCGCATACCTTTTGGGTCGCCGGTTCGCTGACCCAAAGCTCCTCAATCTGCATCATTCATTCACCCGCGCTGCAAGCCCGCGCAATATGCGGGCCGTCGCACCCCATATGTAATAAGGGCCGTACGGAACTGTGTAATATCTGCGTTTTTGTCCGCGCCAACGGCGCGATTCCACCAGATAATTCTTGGGATTCAAGAGATGCGCAAGGGGGGTCGAAAAAACTTCGTCGACTTCGCCGGGTTCCGGAACAGGTTGAAATCCCTTTCGAAGAACGGCCACCACGGGTGTGACCGTGAAAGAGGTGACTGTTTCATGCGTTGGCAGGTAACCAAGGATTTCGGGAAGGTCCGCGGGCAGGCCGATCTCTTCCTGTGCTTCGCGCAGGGCCGTTGCCGTGACATCCGCATCCCCTTCATCCTGTTTGCCGCCTGGAAACGCGATCTGACCCGGATGATGCTTGAGGGCCGAGGACCGTTTCGTCAGGATCACCCGAGGGGTGTCATCTGCAAGCGAGATTGCGACAAGAACCCCCGCCGGGCGCAGGCGACGCCCGGGCGGCAGGGCGGTATCCGGGTTCAGGTCAAAGTCGCTTGACCCGTGACCGGGACGGCGCAGCGCCGCCCGGATCTGTTCAATCGGGTCAAGCACCCTTGCGGTCTTCGGCTTCAAAGCCAACCGTTGACGGATCGAGCACATAATGTGCGCCGCAGAATTGGCAATCTGCGGTGACCTGACCTTCAGGCGTCGTCATCTTTTCGAGGTCTTTTGCCGAATAGATCGACAGGCTCTGCCGCACCCGGTCTTCGGAGCAGGTGCAACCAAACTGCACGGACTGCGCATCATAGACCCGTGGCTGTTCTTCGTGGAACAGCCGGACCAGCAAATCAGTCGGCGCAATCGAGGGACCAATCAGCTCAAGATCCTCGACCGTGTCCAGCAGGATATTGACCCGACCCCAGTTCTCGCCCTCTTCACCGTCGACCAGATCGCTGGCAGTCAGAATCTCGCCACTGCCTTCCCCCGAGGCGGCAAATGGCGAGGCTTTGGGCATATGCTGCAACATGATGCCGCCGGCACGCCAGTGTTCATCCACGCCGGGCTCGGTCGATTTGCCAAAGCTCAGCGAGAACCGGGTTGGCAGCTGCTCAGACTGTGCAAAATAGGCCTCGGCGCAGGCGCTGAGAGAGGCCCCGGTCAGTGGAGTGATGCCCTGATATGGCTGTGTGCCTTCGCCCTGATCTATCATGATGGCAAAATACCCTTCGCCCACCTGATCGAAGGGTGTCGCATCTGTCAGCCGGTCACGGTCAAAGCTGGCATAGGCCCGGATCTGCGCCGGCTGGCCTTCGGCCTTGGGTGCGTAATAGTCGGTCGCAATCATGCGCACAGGCCCCTTGGATTGCACCTGCAACGACAGTTTCCAGCGCAGCGCAACCGTCTGCCCGATCAATGCGGTCAGCAGGGCCATCTCGGCCACCAGCGCCTCGACCTGTTCGGGGTAGTCATGCTGCTTGAGGATGCCATCCAGCACACCATCCAGACGAGCCACACGGCCACGCATATCCGATACATCGAGTTGAAAGGGCAGGACGGTATCGTCCCACGCGATTTTCGTTCCAAGAGACATGGGGTTTCCTTACGCGCCACAGGTTGGCATACCGGCACCATATAGGTCGAACAGATTGGGTTGTAAGGGGCCATACATGATCAGGCGGTTCGGTGAAACCCCAGAGCCGGGGCGGAAATACACGCGACGTGTCGGTGTGTACGCACTTTTGCCCCGCAGAAGTCACCTTTTGCTGACCTGCCAGACCGAGCCAGGACCCGACCTGCAATTGCCCGGCGGAGGTATTGATCCGGGCGAATCACCAATTACCGCCCTGCACCGCGAAGTCTTTGAAGAGACCGGGTGGCTTATTGCGGCCCCCCGACGGATCGGCGCCTTTCGGCGCTTCACCTTTATGCCGGAATATGACCTGTGGGCCGAGAAGGTCTGCCTGATCTATCGCGCCCGCCCCGTGCGCCGCATAGGCCCGCCGACCGAAGCGTTTCACGAAGCGCTGTGGATGGAAACCGCCGACGCCGTCTGTTTACTGGGAAATGGCGGTGACCGGCACTTTGCCGAAATACACCTCGGCTCGCTTTAAGGTCCGTTATACTCAAAAAAGACGGCCGAGACATCATCTCCGATACCGTCTTTGGGTGACATCACTTGCGTCAAACGCCAGAACATATCGTCCAGAAACTCTGACCCGCCCCTTTCCGACATGCTCTGTTGCGCCATCTGACGCAAACCGTCTTCTTCCAGCAAACCGCCGCCAGCCAGTTGGCATTCGGTAAACCCGTCCGAGTACAGCAGCAGCTTGTCGCCGTGCTGCATCTGCGTCTCGATTTGTTGAAAGCGCGCATCTTCGATCAATCCTATGGGCAAGCCTCCGTCACCAAGAAACTCGGCGCTGCCACCCTGCCGCAGCAGCAGCGGGTGCGGATGCCCGGCCTGCACCATTTTCAGATGCCCGTTGCGCAGGTCGACGATGGCGTAGATCATCGTAAAATACTCTTCGATACCTTCATCGGCCATCAGCCGGGAATTGAGCGTTTCAGCCACATGTTTCGGTGGCAGAAGTGCGTAAAACTTGTCGAACCTCCGCTCCATTGCGACGTTCTGATCGAAATGCTTGCTGGACAGATACCCCCCCAATCGCGCCGTCATCATGGCCGAGGTGATGCCATGCCCGGATACGTCGATGCTGTAGAACCCAAGCCGGTTCACCCCGGGCGAGAACATCCCCACCAGATCACCGCCGATATGACCACAGGGTTTCAGCAACAGACTGACCCGCGATTTGCCGAATGTCCGGGTCAGTTCGGGAACCAGCGATTCCTGAATTTTCCGCGCCTGCATCAGGTCCTTGTCGATCGCGTCATGCGCCAGCCTGAGTTCCTCGAGCGCGGATTCGATCAGGCGGTTCTTCTGTGAGAGCTCGCGCTGCATGTCCAGAATGCGCGCACCGGCTGAAATCCGGGCGCGCAATTCGTCCGCCTCAAGCGGCTTGATCAGAAAATCGTCGGCCCCGGCATCCAGACCGCGCGCGACCTCCTGCTTTTCGCTTTTGGATGTCAGAAGGATGAAATAGCTGTATTGATCCGTTTCCAAAGCCCGAAAGGCACAGCAGAATTCAAGCCCGCTCATCCCCGGCATGACCCAGTCGCTCAGCACAAGATCGGGCGGATTATCGACGCAAAGCGCCAAAGCGGCATGGCCTGTATCGGCCTCGATCACCTCGAACCCCCATTTCCTGAGCGAGGCCACCAGAATGCGCCGTTGCAGGCGGCTGTCATCCACGACCAGCACCGTGCGGATCGCGCCGAAATCCAGATCAGGTCTGGTTTCCTCAAGACTCGCCCCCGGCACCATTTACCCTTTTCTCTGATGAGTTTCGTCACATTTGACGACCCTATCGCCGACAGATTTAACATCCGGTGAAGAGTGGCAATTGCCGAAGAGTGGCCCCGTTAACCTGCTTTTTACCGGGCGCGTCTATTCAGAACCATGACCATTCATTAGCTGGTGTACATCATGATCCACTGGGCCAGAGTCAGACAATTGCGGGATGAAGTCGGCCCCGAGGAATTCGATGAGGTGGTCGAGATATTTCTGGAAGAAGTGCAGGACGTGATCACCCGCCTGCGCCGCGACACCAACCGGGCCGAGTTGGAGCAGAACCTGCATTTCCTGAAAGGCAGCGCATTGAGCCTGGGGTTCGATCAATTCTCGAAACTCTGCCAGGATGGGGAACGGCAGGCCGCAGCAGGGCAAGGGGCCGAGGTTGATCTGCCAGCGCTTTTGGCCGCTTTCGACAGCTCGAAAACCATGTTTGAAGCCGAGCTGAATGAGAACCTGAACTAGATCACGAACTGTGCCAGCGTCTCGTCCTCGGTGATGTCGGTATAGGTGAACCCTGCATCGTCCAGATGGGCAAACAGGCGCATGAAGTTTTCCGGCTTGCGGGTTTCGATCCCGATCAGAACCGAACCGAAATTGCGCGCCGATTTCTTCATGTATTCGAACCGGGCGATATCATCCTCGGGGCCGAGAATATTCAGGAACTCTTTAAGAGCGCCGGGTCGCTGCGGCAGGCGCAGGATGAAGTACTTTTTCACACCGGAGTACCGCTGCGCACGTTCCTTGACCTCGGGCAGGCGTTCGAAATCGAAATTGCCGCCGGATGTCAGGCAGACCACGGTCTTTCCGCGCACAAAGCTTTGGATATCACCTACTGCCTCGATCGCCAGCGCCCCCGCAGGTTCCAGCACGATGCCTTCGACATTCAGCATCTCGATCATGGTGGTGCAGATACGGTCCTCGGACAGGACCAGAACGTCCGACAGGTGACGTGATTTCAACAACTCGAACGGCTTTTCACCGATCCGCCCGACCGCCGCGCCATCGACAAAGGTATCCACATGATCCAGCGAAACAGGATGCCCCGCGGCCAGGGCTGCGCGCAGACAGGCCCCTCCGGCCGGTTCGACGAACAGGCAATGGGTGCGGTCCCCGAACCATGTGGCCACGCCGGCGGACATGCCGCCTCCGCCCACGGGAAGCACAACGTGATCGGGCGCACCACCCATCTGCCTTTCGATTTCAACCGCCAGCGAGGCTTGCCCTTCGATCACATCGGCATCGTCAAAAGGCGACAGGAAATACCCGCCCTGCTGCGTGCACCATGCCTGAGCGGCAGCAAGCGTGTCATCGAAATAGTCACCGATCAGATGAATCTCGACGTTGTCCCCGCCAAAGATACGCGTTTTCTGGATCTTCTGCTGAGGCGTCGTGACCGGCATGAAGATCACGCCCCGGACCCCCATATGCTGGCACATATAGGCCACGCCCTGCGCGTGATTGCCCGCGCTGGCACAGACGAACAGGTTCTGTCCCTGTTGCTTGCGCATGGCGTTAAAGGCACCGCGAATCTTGTAGGAGCGCACCGGGCTCAGGTCTTCGCGCTTGAGCCAGATATCCGCCCCATAACGGTCGGACAGGTGGGCATTGCGCTGCAACGGCGTTGCCGGGAAGACAGAGCGCATCGCCTCTTCGGCGGCGCGGGCGCGGGTCATGAAGTCGGTCATGCCCGCCTCCCTGCCCCATCAGCGTGATAAGGGCAAGGAATACATATGTGTACGGGCGTCAGCGTAGTTCGCGCTTCTCGACGACAAAACCGTAAAGGGCCGTCATGATGCTGACGCCCAGCATGAGCAGAAACCATTGCGCAACTAGGAAATAGACAAAGCTGCCTATGATTGGGGCCAGAGGTGTATGTAGCAACAAATTCGGTATTGCTGTAAGAACTCCAACACAAAGTGCGGCAACAAAAATCGGCTTAGAGAACTCTTTGGTTTTGCGCCACGAATCTGGAACTTTCATAAATTCCCCAACTGCCGCAGCCGGTAACACGAGCGAAAGCCTAAACGAAATGTACGAAATGACGACACCAAGCAAAAAACCAAGAAAGGTGCCGTCATCAGTTGACACCCCGCCATCATAAAAAACGGCTGCAGGTACCAGAAAAATAAAAACAGCGACAAGACTCAGTAGAATGCTCAATGGGATAATCCGAAGAAATGCGCCGCCATAGGCCCACATACGGTCTCCGTCCCATACTGGCCACGCGAGATGTGGTTCAACGTTCTGAAGTACGTAACGATGCCAGCCTACGGCCACCCAAACCAGTACGATCAAATAGAGGACTGCGAGTACAAAGCCAGCTAGAGACACGCCCAACATCGGAGAGAGTTTATCGGTCTCCGGCAAACTTTCCGTCTGAAAAATAGTCAAAAAATAGAATGCGGTGCCTAAAACAAGAAACGGAAAAAAGCTTAATCTCAACGCGACTGATATGTTGTCCAAAAGCATTAATACCGCATGCCTAAAAATCTTGTAGCCCAGCATCCTAAAACTGCCCTCTCAACCAATCCTTGTTCTCTTTCCCTCCGTTTCACCTCATTTCCCGGCCTTCGTCAACGCGCACCAACTTGCCCCCGCGTCCAAAACCCGCTAGGGGCCAATCGTTCTACGCATAAAGGGAAGTCAGATGTCCGCGCCCAAGAAAGTTGTTCTGGCCTATTCCGGTGGCCTTGATACCTCGATCATTCTGAAATGGCTGCAGACCGAGTATGGCTGTGAGGTCGTGACCTTCACCGCCGATCTGGGTCAGGGCGAGGAACTGGAGCCCGCACGCCAAAAGGCCGAATTGCTGGGGATCAAGCCCGAGAACATCTATATCGAGGATATCCGCGAGGAGTTTGTCCGCGATTTCGTCTTCCCGATGTTCCGTGCCAATGCGCAATATGAAGGGCTGTACCTGCTGGGTACCTCGATCGCACGGCCGCTGATCTCGAAACGTCTGGTTGAGATTGCCGAGGCCACTGGTGCTGATGCTGTTGCCCACGGCGCAACCGGCAAGGGCAACGATCAGGTGCGGTTCGAACTGGCGGCTTACGCGCTCAACCCAGACATCAAGGTCATTGCACCGTGGCGCGAATGGGATCTGACCAGCCGCACCAAGCTGCTGGAATTCGCCGAGCAGAACCAGATTCCGATTGCCAAGGACAAGCGTGGTGAGGCGCCGTTCTCGGTCGATGCGAACCTGCTGCATACCTCATCCGAGGGCAAGGTTCTGGAAGACCCCGCCGATATGGCCCCCGACTATGTCTACCAGCGCACCGTCCACCCCGAGGACGCCCCGAATGAGCCTGAATTTATCGAGATCGGCTTTGAAAAAGGCGACGCCGTCAGCATCAACGGTGAGGCGATGAGCCCGGCCACGATCCTGACCAAGCTGAACGAATATGGCGGCAAGCACGGTATTGGCCGTCTGGACCTGGTCGAAGGCCGGTTCGTGGGCATGAAGTCGCGCGGTATCTACGAGACACCCGGCGGCACCATCCTGCTGGAAGCGCACCGTGGCATTGAATCCATCACCATGGACCGTGGCGCGATGCATCTGAAAGACCAGCTGATGCCGCAATATGCGGAACTCATCTATAACGGTTTCTGGTACAGCCCCGAGCGCGAGATGCTGCAAGCCGCCATCGACAGGTCGCAAGAGCATGTCACCGGCACCGTCCGCGTGAAACTGTACAAAGGTCTGGCCTCGACCGTGGGCCGCTGGTCGGATCATTCGCTGTACTCTGAGGCACATGTGACCTTCGAAGAGGATGCAGGTGCGTACGATCAGAAAGATGCGGCAGGCTTTATCCAGCTGAATGCGCTGCGTCTGAAACTGCTGGCTGCTCGGAACAAGCGCCTGTCCAAGTGATCGACGAAGACGATACCGACGACGAACTCGACATGTTCATCGAGGCGCAGGACACGGTTTGGACCGATGTCCTGCGCGAACTTGAACAGGGGCAGAAAACCAGCCACTGGATGTGGTTCGTGTTTCCGCAACTGGCCGAGCTGGGCCAGTCCCATATGGCGCAGCTTTACGGCATTGAAGATCTGGACGAGGCGACACGCTATCTCAACCACCCGGAACTGCGCGACCGGCTTAGGCAGGCGGCCTCGCTGATGCTGCTGCACACGGGGCGCGATGCCCGCGACATTCTGGGCGGAATTGACGCGAAAAAGCTGCGGTCTTCGATGACATTGTTTTCATCTGTGGCAGATGCTCCGCCCGAGTTTCGTGCTGTTCTGGGCGCCTTCTATGGCGGTAAGCCTTGTGACCGGACGGTTCAGATCCTCGGCGCATCGTGATCAGAAGTTCCAGTTGGGTCAGCCTTGCCTGTTCGGCACCTGGCGCATTACGCATTCGGAAACCGTGAAAGGACCCCGAATGCTTCAGGACATCGCCGATGGAATTCAAAAAGGGCTGAGCGGCAAAAGCTTTGACGGTTCACTGAAGTTCGATTGTGGCGCGGACGGTGTGATTGTTCTGGCGGACAATCAGGCATCGACGCAGGACCGGGACACGGATTGCACAATCCGCATCTCGCAGGAGAACCTGACCAAGCTGTTGACCGGAAAGCTGAACCCGATGACCGGCGTTGCTTTGGGCAAGCTCAAGATCTCGGGCAATATGAGTGTTGCGATGAAGCTGGGGCAATTGCTGGGCTGATTTCGGCGCAATGCTGGCCTTTGGTCCAAGTCCAGCCAGACTGGCGGTCTCACCCGCGGTGTGCTGCGGTTCCGCTTCGAGATACCAGTCGCGCAGGATCCGTCGCAAATGAACGGTGGTTTCGCCCGCCTTTCAAGTGGGCCGTTTACGCGTGATCGCAGACGATAAACTCGTCTCACCAGCGCGTGACATTGCATGACAGGCAATTGCAAGGGGGTCGAACCCGCGTCAATCTCACCTTAAAAAGGAGACCTGACATGATGCGGACTGCTTATTTTGAAACCGTCAGACCAACCCTTCTGTTTACACTGATTGCATTGGCTGCACTGTTGCGCGCACTGCCCGCCCCGGCTGCGGGAACCGAAACGCTGACGGTGGCTGGCGGGTGTTTCTGGTGCGTGGAATCCGATTTTGAATCCGTGCCCGGCGTAATCGGGGCGGTGTCAGGGTACACCGGTGGCACATCCGCGGATCCGACATATGATCAGGTTTCAAAAGGGGGAACCGGCCACTACGAGGCGGTTCAGATCACGTTCGATCCGGCGCGCGTCTCTCGCGCGTCACTTCTGAACATGTTTTTCCGCTCGGTTGACCCGACAGACGCAGGTGGCCAGTTCTGCGACCGGGGCGACAGCTATCGAACTGCAATATTCGTCTCTAACAAAGGCGAAAAGGTGTTGGCAGAACAAGCCAAAGCAGACGCGCAGCAAGCGCTGGGGCAGACCATTGTCACCCCGGTTCTAAGCGCAGGACCCTTTTACCCCGCCGAGGCGTATCATCAGGATTATTACAAAGGCAACAAACTGGTCCTTACCCGTTTTGGACCAAAGCGCCAGCACAACGCCTACAAGGCGTATCGCAAAGCCTGTGGTCGTGACGCGCGCGTCAAGCAGCTTTGGGGTGGGGATGCGCCATTTGCAGGCTCCTAGTCAAAGGATGCGTCACGTACTTCTTTCAGATCGGGAATGACATCCGCCGTTCCGTGCCGCATGACCATCAGGGCTGCGGCGCGGTTTGCCTGCAATATGGCCTGTTCCATTGGCATTCCGCGATCCATGCCTGCCAGCACGTAGCCGGTGAAGGTGTCGCCTGCCCCTGTGGTATCCACCGCCCGCACCTTATGCGCGGGAAACTCGACCGGATCGTTGCCCTGCTGCAAATACCTTGCGCCTTTAGAGCCGAGGGTAACAATGACATGCCGAACGGGCAGATCGGCGATGCTCAGACCGGTTTCCTGGCGCAGCTGTTCAGCCTCCACCTCATTCAGGATCAGGAAATCCAGATAAGGCAGAACGCCCTGAACGGCCTGAGCCTGAAACGGGGCTGCGGCATAACAGACGGTCAAGCCAAGCTTGCGCCCCAGCTGCGCCGCTTCGACCTGGGCATTGGTTTCATTCTGCAAGATCAGCAGATCACCGGTGTTTGCCGAGGCCAGCGCCTGCCCCAGATGGGCGGGTTCCAATGCGTGATTGGCCCCGGGATACAGGATAATCAGGTTCTCACCCTCGGCATCCACCGCAATGATGGCGTGGCCTGTGGGAACATCCACCTCAGAGATATGGCGTGTATCCACACCATATTCTGTCAGTCGATCCTTGGCCCAGCGCCCATCGGGCCCCACGGCACCTATATGGCTGACGCGTGATCCCGCACGCGCCGCGGCCACCGACATGTTGGCCCCCTTGCCGCCCAGGAACCGATCCAGCCTACGGGCAGCCAGAGTTTCCCCCGGCGCAGGCAGATGCGGCAGGTCATAGACCATATCCGCGTTGATCGAGCCGAGATTCCAGATCGTCATGATTTATCCGATGTCGCAAGAGGCCAGAATGGCCATGTTCAGTATATCGTTCGCGGTCGAGACGGTCGAACAGATCTGGATCGGCTTGTCGATGCCTGACAGGATCGGGCCAATCACGGTCGCACCACCCATTTCCTGCATCAGCTTGGTCGAGATTGATGCCGAATGCCGGGCCGGAACGATCAGGATATTCGCCGGACCGGTCAGGCGCGAGAACGGATAGGCCGCTTGCTGTTCGATGTTCAGGGCGACGTCCACCGTCATTTCACCCTCGTATTCAAAGTCGACGCCGCGCCGATCCAGAACAGCCGGGGCACGGTGCATCTTTTCAGCACGTTCTGACACCGGATAGCCAAAGGTCGAGAAGCTGACAAAAGCCACGCGCGGCTCCAGCCCCATATGCCGGGCAACTGCGGCCGAACGCTCGGCAATATTCGCCAGATCGTTTTCGTCGGGCCATTCATGTACCAACGTGTCGCCAATCAGAACAATCCGGCCTTTATGCAGCAAAGCTGTCACACCGGCGGCACCGTTGGCGGCATCGGCATCAAACACATGGTTGATCCGGTCAAGCACATGCGCGGACTTGCGGGTTGCGCCAGTGACAAGACCATCACCATGCCCATGGGCCAGCATCAGCGAGGAAAACACGTGCCTGTCCCGTGCGGCCAGACGGTGAATATCTTTACGGTCAAACCCCTTACGCTGCAGGCGCTGATACAGGAAGTTCGAATAGGTTTCGAGATGCGTGGTATTGGCCGCATTCACGACCTCGATTTCACGCACAGCGTCGCCCAGGCCCGTTGCTTCCAGTTTGGTCTTCACATCGTCCGGCCGACCCACCACAAGTGCCTTGCCGAAACCAGACCGCTGATACATGACCGCTGCGCGCAATACCCGGGGATCGTCGCCCTCGGCGAAAATCATGCGGCTTTGCGCCTGACGCGCTCGGGCGTTCAGACCGCGCAGAATGCTGGCGGTCGGGTCCATCCGGGATTTCAGACTCAGCTCATACGCGTCCATGTCGATGATCGGACGGCGCGCGGCACCGGTGTCCATCCCCGCCCTGGCAACAGCCGGTGGGATACGGTGGATCAAACGCGGGTCGAACGGGGTGGGGATGATATAATCACGCCCAAAGGTCAGCGACTTGCCATAGGCCATTGCGACCTCATCCGGCACATCCTCGCGCGCCAGATTGGCAAGTGCGTGGGCACAGGCGATCTTCATCTCATCATTAATGGCGCGGGCGTGAATGTCCAACGCACCGCGGAACAGGTAGGGGAAGCCCAGAACGTTATTCACCTGGTTTGGATAGTCGCTGCGCCCGGTGGCAACGATCGCATCCACGCGAACCTCGTGCGCTTCTTCCGGAGTAATCTCGGGGTCGGGGTTGGCCATCGCAAAGATGACAGGATTGTCGGCCATGCTGGCAACCATATCCTGCGTGACCGCGCCTTTCACCGAAACACCCAGGAACACATCCGCCCCCTTCATCGCGTCTTCCAATGTGCGCAAGTCGGTCGTGATCGCGTGGGCCGATTTCCACTGGTTCATGCCCTCTGTCCGGCCCTGATAGATCACGCCCTTGGTATCGCAGACAATGCAGTTTTCATGCCGCGCGCCCATTGCCTTGAGCAGTTCGATACAGGCAATCCCCGCGGCACCTGCGCCATTCAGAACGATTTTCACGTCCTCGATCTTCTTGCCCGAGATATGCAGCGCGTTCAGCAGGCCCGCCGCACAGATCACGGCCGTGCCGTGCTGGTCATCGTGAAAGACGGGGATGTCCATCTCTTCCTTCAGTCGCTGTTCGATGATGAAACACTCGGGCGCCTTGATGTCTTCCAGATTGATGCCGCCAAAGGTTGGCCCCATCAGACGCACTGCACGGCAGAATTCATCCGGGTCTTCGGTGTCCAGCTCGATATCGATCGAGTTCACATCGGCGAACCGTTTGAACAGGACCGATTTGCCTTCCATCACCGGTTTCGAGCCCAGCGCGCCGAGGTTACCAAGGCCCAACACCGCCGTCCCGTTCGAGATTACGGCCACCAGGTTGCCCTTGTTGGTATAATCATAGGCCGTTTCCGGGTTTTCCGCGATAGCCTCGCAGGGAACGGCCACACCCGGGCTGTAGGCTAGCGACAGATCTCGCTGCGTTGTCATGGGGACGGTGGCCTGCACCTCCCACTTGCCGGGGGTGGGGTCCAGGTGAAAGGCCAATGCCTCTTCTTTGGTGATCTTCGCTTTGGGCATCTTAAATGTCGTTTCCATGACTTCAGGGCTGACGCCTCATAGCGCAGGAGAACGCCCGCCTCAACGAGAATGAGTTTTCGGCTTTTACAGAAGATGCGGGATTTGTAAGGTCGCGCCCGGAATACGCCAAAAGGGGGCCGCTTTTGTCCACAGTCACGCCAATGATGGCGCAATACCTCGAAATCAAAGAGGCCCACCCGGATGCCCTGCTGTTTTATCGCATGGGTGATTTCTATGAGATGTTCTTCGAGGATGCCGTCAACGCTGCCGAGGCGTTGGACATCGCCCTGACCAAGCGCGGCAAGCACAATGACGAAGACATCCCGATGTGCGGCGTGCCGGTGCATTCGGCCGAAGGATACCTTCTGACCCTGATCCGCAAGGGTTTTCGCGTTGCGGTCTGCGAACAGTTGGAAAGCCCGGCTGAAGCAAAGAAAAGAGGCTCTAAATCGGTCGTAAAACGTGATGTCGTGCGACTCGTCACGCCCGGAACACTGACCGAGGATACGTTGCTTGAGGCGCGCCGACACAACTTTCTGGCTGCCTATGCCGAGGTCCGGGACGAGGCCGCGCTTGCCTGGGCGGATATATCAACGGGCGCGTTTCACGTGATGCCCCTGACCTCGGTCCGGCTCAGCCCCGAGCTTGCCCGGCTTGCGCCCTCCGAACTGATCGTGGCCGATGGAACGCAGGAAAAGCTGAACGAAACGCTGCTTGATCTGGGGATTTCACTGACGCCGGTCGGGCGCGCCAGTTTCGACAGCACGGCGGCGGAAAAGCGCATCTGCGGGCTGTTTCACGTGGGTGCCTTGGACGCGTTCGGCAATTTCGGCCGCGCCGAAGTGTCCGCGATGGGCGCGCTGATCGACTATCTGGAGATTACGCAAAAGGGCAAACTGCCCCTGCTGCAAACGCCGCTGAAAGAATCTGAGGATCGGGTCGTTCAGATCGACGCTGCAACGCGCCGCAATCTGGAACTGACCCGCTCGCTGTCCGGCGGACGCGCAGGATCGCTTCTTTCTGTCGTTGACCGGACCGTTACCCCCGGTGGCGCGCGATTGCTGGAACAGCGGCTTTCAAGCCCTTCTCGAAATCTGGATGTGATCCATGCCCGGCTTGACGCAGTCAGTTTCGCCGCTGGTGACAGCCTGATCGCGTCTGATCTGCGCGAAGCCTTGCGCAAAACCCCGGATCTGGACCGCGCCCTGTCGCGTTTGTCATTGGAACGCGGCGGGCCTCGTGACCTGACAGCCATTCGCAATGGCCTGACCCAGGCGGCCACGATTGCCGAAATCTGCACCGGTCAGGATTTACCGGTGTTGCTGGCAACCGCGCTTCAGAACCTTGTTGGTTTCGATGACTTGCTGACCTTGCTGGACGAGGCGTTGGTGGCCGAGCCCCCGCTTCTGACCCGCGACGGAGGCTTTATCGCGCCAGGTTTTGACGCTGAACTGGACGAGGCCCGCACCTTGCGCGACGAAGGCCGGTCCGTCATCGCCGGGTTTCAACGAAATTACGTCGAACACACCGGCATCACCTCGCTGAAAATCAAGCACAACAACGTGCTGGGCTACTTCATCGAAACCACGGCCACCCATGCCGAAAAGATGCTGAACACACCCTTTAGCGAAACCTATATCCATCGCCAGACGACAGCCAATCAGGTGCGGTTTACAACCGTCGAACTGTCCGAGATCGAAACGCGTATCCTGAACGCCGGAAATCTGGCGCTGGAGATTGAAAAGCGGCTCTATCAAAGGCTTTCTGGCGCTATCTTGGACCTCGCTTCCCGATTGAATCAAGCCGCCCGCGGGCTTGCCGAACTGGACGTGACGACCGCCTTGGCTGATCTTGCGCGGGGTGAAAACTGGTGCCGTCCAAGGGTTGATGCCTCTCGCGCATTCAATGTGCAGGGCGGTCGACACCCGGTTGTGGAACACGCCCTCCGGCGGCAAAGCGGCGATGCATTCATTTCCAATGATTGCGATCTGACCGTCGAAAACGGCGCAGCGATATGGTTACTGACGGGTCCGAACATGGCCGGTAAGTCGACCTTTCTGCGCCAGAACGCCCTGATCGCACTGCTTGCCCAAATGGGCAGCTACGTTCCGGCCGAAGAGGCGCATATTGGCGTCGTCAGTCAGCTGTTCAGCCGCGTCGGAGCCTCGGACGATCTGGCGCGGGGGCGGTCGACCTTCATGGTCGAGATGGTCGAAACCGCCTCCATTCTGAATCAGGCCGATGACCGCGCTCTGGTCATCCTGGACGAAATCGGTCGTGGCACCGCCACCTATGACGGCCTGTCCATCGCCTGGGCCACATTGGAACACCTGCACGCGGCCAACAAATGTCGCGCATTGTTTGCCACTCATTATCATGAGCTTACGGCTTTGGCCGGCAAACTCGAAGGTGTCGATAACGCCACCGTAGCGGTCAAAGAGTGGGATGGCGAAGTCATCTTCCTGCACGAGGTTCACAAGGGCGCGGCTGATCGGTCTTATGGGGTGCAGGTTGCGCAGCTGGCCGGTTTACCCGCTTCTGTCGTCGAACGCGCCCGGGTGGTTCTGGACCAGCTTGAAAAAACCGAACGCGAAGGCGGTAAGCAAAAGGCGCTGATTGACGACCTGCCGCTGTTCTCAGCAGCCGCGCCGCCACCCCCGCCCGCACCGAAAACTTCGCCAGTGACCAAGATATTGGAGGGTGTCCTGCCCGACGAACTGACCCCGCGCGAAGCGCTGGATCTGATCTACAAACTGAAAGAGGCGGCCAGATCCTGACCGCCCTTCATCTTTTCAAAAATACTCTCGCCGAAGGCTTGGCTTTGAAAAGCCAATCAGCTTGCTGGCGTTGAAGAGACCCCGACTTGAGCCGGACGCAACAGGCGGTCGTGCAGCATGAAACCCTCGGCAGACACCTGAATGATGTCCCCTGCCCGCGTGCCCGGCACCGGGGCCTCGAACATTGCTTCGTGCACATTCGGATCAAACCGGTCGCCAACCTGGGGCGCAATCACTTCGATCCCGTGTTTCTGGAACACATCCTTCAGGGCACGCATGGTCAGTTCGACGCCCTCCAGCAGCCCGGCGGCGACCTCTTTCTGCTCGTCAGTCGCGGCCTCAAGTGCGCGCTTCATGTTGTCGTAAACGGGCAGCATATCACGGGCCAGCTTGGAACCGCCATACTGCTCGGCATCGCGGCGCGCCTTGTCGCCACGTTTGCGTGCGTTCTCGGCATCGGCAAGCGCGCGCATGAATTTGTCTTTATACTCATCCCGCTCAGCGCGCAGCTCGTCCAGCTCCAACGCCTCGTCACTGATCTCAGCAAACTCCTCGGCCAGCTCTTCCGCTTCTGCCGCCATGATATCGTCCAGAAAATCTTCGTTCTTGGGCTCTGCCATCTCTTACCCTCTAGCTCCGGTCGGATATCAGCTTGCCGACCAGTTGCGCCGTATAATCCACGATCGGCACGATCCGTCCATAATTCAGACGCGTGGGCCCGATGACCCCGACCGCACCGATTATCTTTCGATCAGCGTTCATATATGGAGACACCACCAAAGAGGAACCCGAAAGTGAGAAAAGTTTGTTCTCAGACCCAATAAAAATGCGCACACCCTCGCCGCTTTCCGTCAATTCAAGGAAATCCGCGATGTCGCGCTTGCGTTCCAGATCATCAAACAGGCTGCGAATACGCTCCAGCTCTCCGGCCTGGCCGGGTTCGTTCAACAGATTCGCCCGTCCCCGCACGATCAGACGGGCCGAGTCGGCTCCGTCTCCGTCCCAAGCGGCCAGCCCGCTTTCGACCAGCTCGCGCGCCAATACATCGATTTCCTGCTTGCGCGCCTGAATCTGTTTCTGCATCTGACGGCGTACTTCGCTAAGCGTGCGCCCCTCGATCAGCGCATTCAGAAAATTCGCGGCCTCGCGCATCGAACTGGGCGTCTGGCCGGGTGGTGGTGTGAACAGACGATTTTCGACATGGCCGTCCGAAAAGACCAGAACCACCAAAGCCTTGTCATGCCCCAAGGAAACAAACTCGATATGCTTGATTTCTGCTTCATGCTTTGGTGTCAGGACCAGCGACGCACCTTGCGTCAGGTGTGACAAAGCTGACCCGACCCGATCCAGCATTCCGCCAACATCGCCCGCGTTAGAGCCTAATGTTTCTTCCAGTTTTTGCTTGTCGTCGACGCCCAGATCGCCAACCTCAAGTAAACCGTCCACGAACATACGCAGTCCTTGCTGCGTCGGTACCCGACCCGCGCTGATATGCGGGCTGTCCAGAAGACCCAGAAACTCCAGGTCCTGCATCACATTGCGCACGGTTGCGGCACTGACCTTTTCCGACAGGCTGCGCGTCAGGGTTCGGCTTCCGACCGGCTCTCCGCTTTCCAGATAACTTTCAACGATCAGCCGGAACACCTCGCGCGACCGGTCGTTCATCTCGTCCAGAATTTTGCTCGCTTCACTCATGCGTTTTCCCCTGCTGGTTCATCATTAAATAGCAGGCAAATGAAAGGTCAATCGGGGTTGCATCGTAACGCTGCGGGGCGGTATCCCCAACCCAGCAAACAAAGGATTTCCCATGCGACCCTCTGGAAGAGACTTAAGTGAAATGCGCACCGTTTCAATCGAAACGGGGTTCACCAAACATGCCGAAGGTTCCTGCCTGATCAAGATGGGCGATACCCATGTGCTGTGCACCGCCACGATCGAAGATCGGGTACCCCCTTTCATTAAGGGTTCGGGGCTTGGCTGGGTCACCGCCGAATACGGTATGCTGCCCCGCGCCACCAACACCCGGATGCGGCGTGAAGCGGCCTCGGGCAAGCAAGGTGGCCGTACGGTGGAAATTCAGCGCCTGATCGGTCGCGCCCTGCGGGCCGGCGTCGACCGGGTTGCACTTGGCGAACGTCAGATCACCGTTGATTGCGATGTGATCCAGGCCGATGGCGGCACCCGCTGTGCCTCAATCACCGGCGGCTGGGTTGCTCTGCGATTGGCCGTCAACAAACTGATGAAGGCAGGTGACGTGATTTCAGATCCGCTGGTTGATCCGGTCGCCGCCGTGTCCTGCGGTATCTATGCGGGCCAGCCTGTTCTGGATCTCGACTATCCCGAAGACAGCGAGGCCGGTGTCGACGGCAACTTTATCATGACCGGGTCAGGCAAACTGATCGAGGTCCAGATGAGCGCCGAAGGTTCTGTATTCAGCCGTGCCCAGATGGATCAGCTGATGGATCTTGCGGAAAAAGGTGTTGCCGAGCTGGCCGCAGCCCAGAAAGCCGCCACCGCATGACCCGTAAGTTTGACAGCGACAGGCTGCTGGTCGCGACCCACAACAAAGGCAAGCTTGAGGAGATGGCGCATCTCCTCGAACCTTTTGGCGTGACGGTTGTGGGTGCGGCGGACATGGACCTGCCCGAACCGGAAGAGACCGAGGACACCTTTGTCGGCAACGCCCGGATCAAGGCCCACGCCGCCGCAAAGGCCACCGGACTGCCTGCCCTGTCAGACGATTCCGGAATCACCATCGACGCGCTGGACGGCGCGCCGGGTGTTTATACCGCGGATTGGGCCGAAACCGCCAATGGGCGCGACTTCCTGATGGCGATGACCCGCGCCCATACTGAGCTAGAGGCAAAGAACGCCCCCCATCCCCGCACAGCGCAATTCCGCAGCACGCTGGTGCTGGCCTGGCCTGATGGGCATGATGAGGTGTTTGAGGGCGTTGCCCCCGGTCATCTGGTCTGGCCCATCCGCGGCGCAGGTGGATTCGGTTACGATCCGATGTTTGTTCCCGAAGGATACGACATTACCTTTGCCGAGATGGATCGCTGGGAAAAGAACAAGATCAGCCATCGCGGTCGCGCGGTTGAGAAGTTCGTGAAAGGCTGCTTTGGCGGATGATTGGCGCAGCGGGGGCTTTGGCCTGTACGTGCATTGGCCCTTTTGCGAGGCCAAATGCCCCTATTGCGACTTCAACAGCCATGTTTCCAGAAACATTGATCAAAAACAATGGCTTGACGCCTATCTGAGCGAATTGCGGCGCTCGGCCGTCGAAACCCCGGATCGGGTGCTGAACACGATCTTTTTCGGTGGTGGAACCCCGTCGCTGATGGACCCGGAAACCGTTGCTGCCGTGATTGAAACCGCCCGCGCCCTGTGGCGGCCCACCAATGACATGGAAATCACTCTCGAGGCCAATCCCGGTTCGGTCGAGGCCGGACGGTTCGCGGCCTATCGTGACGCAGGCGTCAACCGGATCTCGATGGGCGTGCAGGCGCTCAACGACGAAGACCTGCGCCGCTTGGGGCGGATTCACACTGTGGCCGAGGCCCGCGCTGCCTTTGACATCGCCCGTGATTGTTTTGAACGGGTCAGCTTTGACCTGATCTATGCCAGACAGCACCAAACGCTGGATGCCTGGCGAGCCGAGTTGAACGACGCTTTGTCCATGGCCGTGGATCACCTGTCGCTGTATCAACTGACAATCGAAGATGGCACCGCTTTTGGCGATCGTTATGCTGTCGGAAAACTGCGCGGCTTGCCCGAGGATGACAGTGCGGCCGACATGTACCTTGCAACACAAGAGATTTGCGAGAAACACGGCCTGCCCGCCTATGAGGTGTCCAACCACGCCCGCCCCGGCGCAGAGTCGCAGCACAATCTGGTCTATTGGCGTTACGGGGATTATGTCGGCATTGGTCCCGGTGCTCATGGGCGGATTACTGTGGATGGTCAAAAACACGCAACCGAGACCTATCTGAACCCGCAGCGTTGGCTTGACGCCGCCACGAAGGGTTGCGGAGAAAAGAAACGCTATGTCCTTTCGCTTGAAGATCAGGCGAGCGAATACCTTATGATGGGCATGAGGATTTCAGAAGGACTAGATGTAGATAGGTGGGAGGCCCTGTCGGGTCGTCCACTTCCAGACGAAACCGTGGACCATCTGGTCGGCATTAATATGATTGAACGTGATAACAACAGACTCAGAGCAACACCAGCGGGGCGCGCCGTGCTGAATGCTGTAATCCGGGAATTGATGGGCTAGATATGCAGTATCTTTGGGCGGGGCTGGGATTGCTTTGCGTTGCGATGGCCGCGATTGGGGTTGTTCTGCCTCTTCTTCCAACGGTTCCGTTTTTGTTGCTGGCAGCGTTTTTCTTTGCGCGATCCTCTTCACGGTTGCACAACTGGCTTCTGTCGCACCGGATTTTCGGGCCAATGATACTGGATTGGCAGAGTTCGGGCGCAATACGCCCGGCCGCAAAAAAGGCAGCAACCTTATCGGTCGCCGCCGTTTTAGGAGTGTCTTTGCTCTTATCCGTTCCGCCCTTCGTGCTGATCCTTCAGGTCATTGTTCTAGGCAGCGTCCTGATATTTATCTGGACGCGCCCTAACGGCTGAGCTTTGCACAAAGATCGTCAAGCTGATCCAGGTTTTCATATGTCAGAACAACCTGACCGGATTCCGTTCCCGCCTTGTGGTTGATTGATACTTTCATTGCCAGAATCGCAGACAGGTCTTTTTCCAGCGCGCGTGTATCAGCATCTTTTCCGGCATCCAGATTCCTGGATCTGGGAGCAGGTCGTGCAGTGTCGCCCTGCTGCTGTTTCTTGACCAGCGCCTCGGTAGCGCGCACAGACAGACCATCCTTGACGATCAGTTTTGCCAATTCCGAGGGATTTTCCGCCGTAATCAGCGCCCGCGCATGACCAGCCGATAATTTCCCTTCAATTACAAGAGTTTGCACGTCAATTGGCAGAGACAAAAGCCGCAACAGGTTCGCAATATGGCTGCGGCTTTTCCCCAAAGCCTCAGCAAGCTTTTCCTGCGTGTGGCCAAAGCGATCCATCAACTGCCTGTATCCGGCGGCCTCTTCCACTGCGTTCAGATCAGCGCGCTGGATGTTTTCGATGATCGCAACTTCCAGTACCTCGGTATCATCGAATTCGCGCACAATCACAGGGATCTCGTGCAGCTGCGCCATCTGAGCAGCCCGCCACCGGCGTTCACCAGCGACGATTTCGTATTCTCCAACCCCTGTTGGACGTACGATCAAGGGTTGGATGATACCTTTTTCCCGAACCGACGCGGCAAGCTCATCCAATTGTTCGGGCTGAAATGTGCGTCGCGGCTGATTTGGGTTTGCCTTCAGCTTTTCAATCGGAACCTTCAGATCAGGTCTGCGCACGTCAGATGGTACTCGGTTGCCCGCCTCTGGATTAACGTCCGCCATGAGTGCGGATAATCCGCGGCCCAACCCTCTGGATTTCGCTTTCCTGGTGCTCATGTCGGCCTCCTCTCCACCGCTCATGCTGCGGTCTTGTTGTTCTTATGCATGATCTCACGGGCCAGATGCCGATACGCCATCGCACCAAGTGATCCCGAGTCATACTGCAATACCGGCAGCGCATAGGATGGCGCCTCGCTGACCCGCACATTCCTGGGTATCTTTGTTTTAAAAACCATCTCGCCCAAATTGTCACGCGCATCCTTTTCGACCTGGCGGGACAAGTTGTTGCGGTTGTCATACATAGTTAACACAACACCTTCGATTCTCAGGTCTGGATTCGCGGTTTGCCGGACCTCCCGAATTGTCAGCATCAATTGCGAAAGACCCTCCAGCGCAAAGAACTCACTTTGCAGCGGTACTAGGACAGAATGGGCGGCAACCATCGCGTTTACCGTCAAGAGGTTCAGTGACGGCGGGCAATCTATCAGGATGAAATCCAGCTCAAACGCGTCCACCGCCGTCTGACGCAGCGCATCATGCAAAAGATAACTGCGTTTTTCGTTGGAAATCAGCTCGATATCCGCCGAGCTCAGGTCGACCGTTGCAGGGACAACCAAAAGGTTCTCGATCTCCGTCTCTTGAACCACTGCCTCCAAAGGCGCGTCGTCCAGAATGAGGTCATAAGTGGTCCAATCCCGATCTTCGACCCCTAATCCGGTGGATGCGTTCCCTTGTGGATCGAGGTCAACCACCAATACCCTGCAACCAGCTTCGGCTAACCCTGCCGCCAGGTTGATCGCTGTGGTTGTTTTCCCTACTCCGCCCTTCTGATTGGCAACCGCAATGATCCGGGGTCCGGACGGTCGAGACAGATCAACCACGTGATACTCCTTTGATCTTAAGGATAACGGCCTGAGGTTCAGTTAAACTTGTAATGGCCTCAGCATCGAAATTCCATTCCTCACGCGCCTCTTCTAGCTCTTTTTTCCAGCTTGCACCTTTGGGCAACAGCGCGGTCCCGTTTTCACCTATATGCCTGTCACAAAATGATAACAGTGTACGCAGATCCGCCAGCGCACGCGCCGAAACGAAGTTTGCGCCCAGGGGTTCAACCACCTCAATCCGCTTGGAAATCACTTTACACGACACGCCACATTCACGGGCAACGTTACGCAGAAATGCCGATTTTCGCTGGTCGCTTTCCACAAGAGAGAAACTGGCGGCCGGAACTTCCTCGGCCGCAATAATGGCGCACACCATTCCGGGGAACCCGCCGCCACTGCCAAGGTCCACCCAGGTGTCAAACGTTTCAGCGCATCGAAAAACCTGGACAGAATCCAGAATATGCCGATCCCAAATGAATTCCAGGCTATTGCGCGAAACAAGATTTATCCTGGGGTTCCAGCGGTTCACCAGATCAACATAGGTTTTCAGACGCTCAAATGTTTCACGTGAAACATTCAAGCCATCAAACTTGGAATAATCGACCGTCATGCCTGGCGTGCTCGTTGATCGCGGCGCAATTTCGCCAGGACAAGGGTCAAGGCAGCCGGAGTAACACCTTCGACACGGCTTGCTTGCGCTATGTTCGACGGCTTGGCCTGCGACAGTTTTTGCTTCATCTCAGAAGACAGCCCATCCAAGCCAAAGTAGTCAAACCCACGTGGGATAACATAGGATTCATCCCGCTTCATGGCCTCAACATCGCGCTTTTGCCGATCGATATAGTTTGCGTAAAGCGCGTCGCGTTCGATTTGAAGCCGGATCGCCACGTCAACATCTTGTAGATCAGGTATCAGAGGGAACAAGTCCTCGAAGGATGTATCCGGAAATGCCAGAATCGCCATTCCATCTCGGCGGTTTCCATCCTGGTTGACGTTGATCCCAGCCGAAAGAACTTCCTTGGGTGTGTATGAGCGTGCGGTCAACTTGGATTTTGCCGCATCAAGCTGGCTCATTTTCTTTTCAAAATGTGCCTGTCGCTTCTCTCCGACACAACCAAGTTCCAACCCAATCGGTGTCAACCGTTGATCGGCATTGTCTGCCCGCAAAGACAGACGGAATTCAGCCCTGGAGGTAAACATTCGATACGGCTCAGCCACACCACGGGTCGTCAGGTCGTCTATCATCACGCCGATATAGCTGTCTGATCTGGTGAAAATGACCGGTTCGCGGCCCAGTACATCCAGCGCCGCATTGAGGCCGGCGACCATCCCTTGTGCTGCGGCTTCCTCATATCCTGTGGTTCCGTTGATCTGCCCTGCCAGATATAGTCCCGGAACGTCGGGTAGCGACAAGGACGCGGTTAAGATACGAGGGTCCACATAATCATATTCAATCGCATAGCCCGGTTGCAGAATATTCGCCTTTTCAAGCCCTTTGATCGACCGAACATATTCCAACTGCACGTCCTGAGGCAGTGACGTTGAAATACCGTTGGGATAAATCGTGTGGTCATTAACGCCTTCGGGTTCAAGAAAAACCTGATGCGAGTCCTTATCTGCAAAGCGGACAATCTTGTCTTCGATCGAAGGGCAGTATCTTGGACCTATGCCATCGATATGGCCACCATACATCGCCGATTTTGAGAGGTTTGCTTCGATAATTTCATGCGTCTTTGCATTGGTGTGTGTAATACCACAGGAAATCTGAGGCGCGACAACCGATGTTGACAGGAAAGAAAACAAGGTCGGGTCCTCATCCCCGTCTTGTTTTTCCAAACCCGACCAGTTGATCGTGCGCCCATCCAGACGCGGCGGTGTGCCGGTTTTCAAGCGTCCCAGCGGAAGGTTATAGCTATCCAACCTCTCGGCCAGTTTTATTGACGGGCGATCTCCCATCCGCCCACCAGCCCGTGACACGTCGCCGATATGGATGACGCCGCGCAGGAAGGTTCCGGAAGTCAGAACAACGGCTTTGGCGTACACTTCCGACCCTTCTCCGAGCACGACACCGGCGACACGGTGTCCGTCCATCAGAAAATCTACAACCTCCCCAACGATAACGGACAGGTTTTCCTGATTGTTGATTTCGTTTTGCATCGCCGCCCGGTACAAGGCGCGATCAGCCTGCGTTCTGGGACCCTGAACAGCCGGACCTTTTCGCCGGTTCAGCAGTCGGAACTGGATGCCAGCCTGGTCAGCGACACGACCCATTACACCATCTAGCGAGTCAATCTCTCGTACCAGATGTCCCTTCCCCAACCCGCCGATGGCCGGGTTGCAGGACATGACACCGATATCGGTCGCGGATAATGTCACCAAAGCGGTTTTCGCACCCATCCTGGCAGCGGCGTGCGCAGCCTCCGTACCGGCATGACCAGCCCCAACCACGATGACATCAAAGTTTGAATGTTTCACGTGAAACAATCCTTATTTTCCCAAACAAAAGCTGGAGAAGATTTCATCCAACAGTGTTTCGACATCTATTCTGCCAACCAGAGATTCAAGTGCCCGTATGGCGGTTCTTAACTCCTCCGCAGCGATATCATACAGGTCCGGGCCTGATTCCAGAACCGTGATCGCAGCAGCAAGTGAAACCGACGCCTTGTTCATCGCAACGCGATGGCGCTCACGCGTGGCTATACCATGTGTAGTGGTTCTATCGCTCAATACCCACGAAATCTGGTCGACAAGCGCATCAATCCCCTGCCCTGTCTTTCCCGAAACACCCTCAGTCGTACCTTCCCTCAGGTCTGCTTTAGGCAGAACATGGATATCGCCATCCTGCATGGCCACACCCAGATCTTCGGGTGCTTCGGCCAGAAAAACACGCAGGTCCGCCGAATCTGCCCGTTTTCGAGCCAGCTCGATCCCAAGATTTTCGACGTGATCTTCGGTTTCCCGCAACCCGGCCGTATCCAGCAATGTCACCGGCAAACCAGCCAGATCCATTCGAACCTCAATCACGTCCCGGGTCGTGCCTGCGTATTCCGAAGTAATCGCAGCCTCGCGCCCCGCAAGCGCGTTCAGCAGGGTTGATTTTCCTGCATTGGGAAGACCGACAATAGCCACTTCAAATCCGGTACGTATACGCTCGGCGATCTTTACCCCATCAGCTTCTCGACGAAGATCTGCCAGAACTCCGCTTGTCAAATCGCGGACTTCCGGTGTGACGTCGGTGGGGACGTCTTCATCAGCGAAATCTATGACAGCTTCCAGCAACGATGCCGCGCGGATCAAATCGCGCCGCCAGCGTTCGGCCAGCGTGCCAAGCTCACCGGCCAGAATGGTCTGGGCCTGCTTACGCTGTGCCTCGGTTTCCGCGTCAATCAGATCTGCCAGGCCTTCGACCTGTGTCAGATCCATCTTGCCATTTTCAAGGGCCCGGCGTGTAAACTCACCCGGGTCCGCCAGTCGCAGCCCATCGGTGTTCGACAAACAGCGCAGAACCGCATTGACCGAGGCCGTGCTGCCATGGATCTGAAGTTCTGCCACGTCTTCACCGGTGAAACTTGCCGGTGCCTGAAAGGTCAGAACCAGACCATCATCCAGTCGTGATCCATCCTGATCCCGCAGGGTGCGCAAGACCATTCCCCGCTTGGGCAGTTCCGCGCCGCACAGATATGCGGCTGCGGAGTGCGCTTCGGGGCCAGAGAGGCGAATGACCGCCACCCCTGCTTTGCCTTGCGCGCTGGCCAAGGCGAATATCGTATCCATTCGAAGGCCTCGCTGGGGTCTAAGACCTGTGTCAGGTGTTCATCGAATCGAAGAACTCGCCGTTTGTCTTCGTCTGTTTCAACTTCGACAACAAGAACTCGATTGCGTCGGTGGTGCCCATCGGGTTGAGGATACGGCGCAGAACGAAGGTCTTGGCCAGATCGCCCTTGTCGACCAGCAGGTCCTCTTTCCGAGTACCGGATTTGAGGATGTCGATCGCCGGGAACACGCGTTTGTCTGCAATCTTGCGGTCCAGAACGATTTCCGAGTTACCAGTACCTTTGAATTCTTCAAAGATCACCTCGTCCATCCGGCTGCCGGTATCGATCAGTGCGGTGGCGATAATGGTCAGCGATCCGCCCTCTTCAATATTCCGGGCCGCACCGAAGAAACGCTTGGGCCGCTGCAACGCATTCGCATCCACACCACCGGTCAGAACTTTACCCGAGGACGGAACAACGGTGTTAAACGCCCTGCCAAGTCTTGTGATCGAGTCGAGAAGAATAACAACATCTCGTTTATGTTCGACCAAACGCTTGGCCTTTTCAATGACCATCTCCGACACGGCCACGTGACGCGTTGCGGGCTCATCGAAGGTTGACGACACAACCTCACCCTTAACCGAGCGCTGCATGTCGGTCACTTCTTCCGGGCGTTCGTCGATCAGCAGGACGATCAGATAACACTCCGGATGGTTCTGTTCGATCGAATGCGCGATGTTCTGCAGGATCACGGTTTTACCGGTCCGCGGCGGTGCCACGATCAGCGAACGCTGACCTTTACCGATCGGCGCAACCAGATCGATCACGCGCGCCGACTTATCTTTTATGGTGGGATCTTCGATTTCCATCTTCAGACGCTCATCCGGGTACAGAGGCGTCAGGTTGTCGAACAGGATCTTGTGCTTGGCCTTTTCGGGATCTTCAAAGTTGATCATGGTGACTTTGGTTAGCGCGAAATAACGCTCATTCTCATCCGGCGCCTTGATCTCGCCCTCGACCGTGTCCCCGGTCCGCAGCGAGTGCAGACGGATCATATCGGGCGAGACATAGATATCGTCAGGACCCGGCAGATAGTTCGCCTCGGGTGAGCGCAGAAAGCCGAACCCGTCCTGTAGCACTTCCAGTACGCCATCACCGCCGACGGTCCAGCCATCATCGGCACGTTCGCGCAGAATCTGGAACATCATTTCGCCCTTGCGCATGGTCGAGGCGTTTTCGATCTCCAGTTCTTCGGCCATGGCCAGAAGGTCTTTGGGGCTTTTGGCTTTCAGGTCGGCCAGATTCAGGGATTCATTGGACATGATATATACCTTCACCGCTAAGAACGCGGCTTGAAGTGGAATTTCAGTACGGAAAATACGCCGCCCGGACGGGCGTGTTGTGATCTACATAAGCGCAGCGCCGTTCGGAGTCAAACAGGCGTTCAGAACTTCAGAATGACCGCCAGAACGATGGCAACCATCAGAATGGTAGGAACCTCGTTCATCATGCGATACTGCCGCCCAGTGAGCTTATTCTGGCCTGCCAGGAAATCCTTCCTTCGGGCCATAAGCCAATGGTGGAACCAGGTCATCGCGATCACGCCCGCACCTTTGACCCAGGGCCATGCAAAATCCCATCCGACGATCCCCGGTGTGAACACCATGATCAGCCCGCATACCCAGGTTACAACCATCGCGGGGCGCATGATCACCCGCAGCAGCTTGTCTTCCATTTCAAAGAAGATGTCTTGCGCGCCCTCTACGGTCTGCGCTTTTTCGACGTGATAAACAAACAGTCTGGGTAAGTAGAACAAGCCGGCCATCCATGAGATCACGGCCATGATATGTAATGACTTCACCCACGGGTAAATCGTGAAAAGAAGGTCTGTCATGCCGGCTCCGAACGTTGTTCGGAACTCTCCCTAATAAAAAAATAAGAAAAGAAAAAGGATGATGGTTTTGTAGGATGCCAAAAATCCGTGGATTACTTTCTTACCCTAGCGTTTTCCCCAAGGGGACAGAATATCTGAGATCGCCAGTGATTCTGTTGACAGTGGGAAATTAATATAAAAATCAAATATTTACAATGGTTCTGCCATACTTGATCTGTGGATAACCCGATGGGTATCGCTGGATAGATCTGTTATCCCAAGAGTTGGAGTTATCCTTGTCCCAACAGGATGAGATTTGAGCGACTCGGGGATCTTTGCCACAAAATTCCCGGGGTTGCGTGTCAACCGGAAAACCATACAAAACACCCCAGAACTCTCATCGATTTGCACACGGGGTTTTCCACATGTCTGTCCCCATTCTTCTGGCTTCGGGATCCGTTATTCGCGCGCAGTTGCTAAGGAACGCAGGTGTGCCGTTTGCGGTGCAAACGGCGCGCGTGGATGAAGAGGCGGTCAAAAGGGCGTTGCTGGCGGAAAATGCTTCGCCACGCGATATTGCCGACACGCTGGCCGAGATCAAAGCGCGTAAGGTCAGCGACAAGAACCCCGGCGCCATGGTGATCGGGTGTGATCAGGTGCTGGATTTCGAAGGGCAGCTGCTGTCAAAGCCCGAAACCCCGGAACAGGCGCTGGCCCAACTGAAAGCCATGCGCGGCAAGCGGCACATGCTTTTGTCCGCAGTTGTGATCTATCAGGACGGTGAGCCGATCTGGAGGCATGTAGGGCAAGTGCGTTTGCGGATGCGGGCCAGTTCCGATGCCTATCTGAAAGACTATGTTGCGCGGAACTGGGACAGCATTCGCCATGCCGTCGGAGCCTACAAGCTGGAAGAAGAAGGCGTTCGCCTGTTCGCCACCATTGACGGCGACTATTTTAACGTTTTGGGTATGCCCCTGTTAGAGCTTCTCAATTTTCTGGCTGTCAAAGGGATGATCGAGCAATGACGGACAATCGGGTTCCTTTGGCCGGAGTGATTGGGCATCCCATCGGGCATTCGCGCTCTCCCAAGCTGCACGGGCATTGGTTAAAGACCTATGGGCTTGCCGGGCATTATATCCCGATGGACGTCGCCTCTGCTGATCTGGAGACTGTGCTGCGAACCCTGCCCAAAGCGGGCTTTGTCGGAGCCAACGTGACCGTTCCGCACAAAGAAGCGGCGTTGAAGATCGCAGATCACGTTTCTGACCGTGCAACCGTGATCGGTGCTGCAAATACGCTGGTGTTCCGAACTGATGGTTCGATACATGCAGATAACACCGACGGGTACGGGTTTATGGAAAACCTGCGCAGTGGCGCACCTGACTGGAATGCGAAAGATGGCCCGGCGGTTGTGTTTGGTGCCGGGGGTGCTGCCCGTGCCGTTTTGCAGGCCTTGTCTGATGCCGGGGTGCCGGAAATCCTGCTGACCAACCGAACCCGCGCCCGCGCAGATCATCTGAAGGAAGAATTCGGCCAACGCATTCGCGTGGTCGATTGGGTTCAGGCGGGGAATGTCATCGAAAATGCCGAACTGGTGGTCAATACGACCTCACTGGGGATGCAGGGCCAGCCAGAGCTGCGCGTGCCGTTGGATGGGTTGCAGCCCGGTGCCGTGGTAACGGACCTGGTCTATACCCCGTTGAAAACCCGCCTGCTGCAAACTGCCGAGGAGGCCGGATGCACCACGGTCGATGGTCTCGGGATGTTGCTGCATCAGGCCGTTCCCGGGTTTGAACGCTGGTTTGGGGTCCGCCCCGAAGTAGACGCGGATACGCGCGCGGCGGCCCTGGCATGAGTTTTGCGCTTGGCCTGACAGGCTCAATCGGTATGGGGAAAAGCACCACAGCGCAGATGTTCGTTGAAGAAGGGTGCGCATTGTGGGATGCGGATGCGGCAGTGCATCGGCTGTATGCCATTGGTGGAGCAGCGGTTGAGCCAATGCGGGCAGCCTTTCCCGATGCGATACTTGATGGGGTGGTCAGCCGAGACGCGTTGAAACGGATTATCGCGGATGACCCGACCACGTTGAAAACGATTGAGGCGATTGTGCATCCACTGGTCGCTGCTGACCGCGCAGAATTTCGCGAAAGCGCTACAAGCGACATCCTGGTGTTCGATATTCCGCTTCTGTTTGAAACGGGCGGTGATGCAGCAATGGATGCGGTGGCCTGCGTTTCGGTCCCGGCCGAAGACCAAAAGCGGCGCGTTATGGAACGGGGCACGATGACCGAGGCGCAGTTCGAGCAGATCCGCGCCAAACAGATGCCGAACGATGAAAAATGCGCACGGTCGGATTTTGTGATCGTGACCGATACTCTGGACCACGCCCGCGCGCAGGTGCAGGATGTGGTCAGGCAGATACGGGCGGGGATGGCACATGCGTGAGATTGTACTGGATACCGAAACCACCGGGTTTGACCCCGAAAGCGGGGATCGGATCGTGGAAATCGGCGCCGTTGAGCTGTGGAACCACGTTGCCACCGGTGAAACCTATCACGTCTATATCAACCCCGAACGCTCGATGCCGGAAGAGGCGTTTGGCGTGCATGGTATTGGTCCCGATCTGCTGGACACTCCGCGCCCGCCGGAAAAGGGCGAAGTGACGCTGAAAGACAAGCCGGTCTTTGCAAAGGTTGGCCATGGGTTTCGCGAATTCGTTGGCGATGCGCGGTTGGTGATCCACAACGCCTCATTCGACATGAAGTTCCTGAATGCCGAGCTGAAATGGATGGGTGCCCCGCTTATCCCGATGGAGCAGGCATTGGATACACTGGCAATTGCCCGCAAACGGTTCCCCGGCTCTCCGGCGTCACTGGATGCGCTGTGCCGTCGCTTCAATATCGACAACTCGAACCGTGTGCTGCACGGCGCGTTGCTCGACTCGGAAATTCTGGCCGAGGTATATCTGGAATTGATCGGTGGGCGGCAGCCGGATTTTGGTCTGTCGACATCCGCATCTTCTGCGGACGGAGGCAGCGATGATTGGCGAGCTGCACCGCGCAGCACACCATTGCCATCCCGGATCACCGAGGATGAACGCGCAGCACATGAAGCTTTCGTGGAAAAACTGGGCGAGAACGCCTTGTGGACCCGCGCCTGATCCGGACAGGCGCGGGTTAAAACCTTACGCGTCGGCTTTTTGGGCCTGTTCGGCCTGACGGCGCATCAATTCATTGCGATAGAGCGCAACGAAATCGATATTGTCCAGGTTGACCGGCGGGAAGCCGCCATCGCGGGTGATGTCGCTGACGATGCGGCGCAGGAACGGGAACAACATGCGCGGGCATTCGATCATCAGGAACGGGTGCAGCTGATCTTCTGGCACACCTTCCACATGGAACATGCCGCAATAGTCCAGTTCGCACAGGAACAGAATGTCATCCATGCCTTTGGCTTTGGATGTCAGGTTCAGCTTGATCGAAACTTCGAACTGATGGTCCGCCGCACGTTTTTTGGCGTCCAGATTCACCTGAACGGCGATTTCGGGCTGTACGTCTCCGGAAACGCCCTTTTGCGCCATCACGTTTTCAAAGGACATATCGCGGATGAACTGCCCCAGAACACGCATCTGAACCTGCGGGGCGGCTTGGGCCGCAGTGTTTTCTGCAGCGTTTTCTTCGGCCATGGATCTACTCCAAAAATGAAATTCGCCACTGCTTAGCAAGTTGGGCGCGGCACCTCAATGCTGGTGGGGACCTTCCACCCATTTCGAAGGCTTCGAGGGGTCTTTTTTTGGCCGAACTTCGGTGAATTCCCCATCGATGATATCGCCCTGATCGAACGGGTTCCCGCGGTTTTGATATCCGGGGCCCGGCCCCATCTGGAACTGGGTCACGGTAACCTTGGATTTCAGATAGCGGAAAACGGCGATGCGGACACCGGGAACTAACAACGCAAAACCAACGGCATCAGTGAAAAAACCCGGTGTCAGCAACAAAGCGCCCGACAACAGGATCATTGCCCCATGAGCCAGCGGTTCGGTCGGATCGTCCAATTCGGCAAAGGACCGTTGCAGCTGTCCAAGCGCCATGCGACCTTGTGTCCGTACCAAAACCGTGCCCAGAACCGCGGTCAGCACTACGATGGCAAGTGTCGGCCACAACCCAATCAAACCACCAACCTGAATAAACAGCGCGATTTCGATTATGGGCACCAACAAAAATGCCAAGAACAGATACATTTGCGTTATCCTTTCCCTTAGGCCGGGCTGTGGACTTGCCACTCACTGTCACCTACATAGTGGCATGAGGCCGTGTATACAAAGTCGCGGCGTTGAAAAGAGAATGAAATGAGCGACAACCCTATGATCCAGCTCCTGGTCCTGGCCGGAATTGCCATTTTCCTGATCCTGCGCCTCAAAAGCGTATTGGGCACGCGTGAAGGCTTTGAAAAACCGCCTGTGCAGCAACAGCCCGAAGCCCATAAATCGCGCCGCGGTTTCGAGGTGATCGATGGCGGCCCGGATCATGACATTACCGACCATGTCGCCGAAGACAGCGAACAGGCGCAAACCCTGGCTGCAATGAAACGTGTCGAGCCCGGCTTCTCGGTCGGCGAGTTCGTTCAGGGTGCGCGCGGTGCGTATGAGATGATCGTGATGGGGTTTGAAAGGGGCAATCTGGATGAAATCCAGCCTTTCCTGTCGGAAGAAGTGTTCGAGACTTTTGTTTCGGTCGTGGCAGCGCGCGAAGATCAGGGCCTGACCATTGAGGCCGAATTCATCGGCGTGCGGGAAACCACCCTGACGGATGTGAAATTCGACAAGGATACGAACCAGGCTGAAATCACGATGAAGTTCGTGGGAGAGCTGACCTCTGTCGTTCGGGATCGCGGAGGCGACATCGTCGAAGGCAACCCGAATACTGTGAAGCGCCAGAAGGACAGCTGGACCTTTGCCCGCGTCATGGGCAAGGACGATCCGAACTGGCTGCTTGTCGCCACGGACGCATGATTGCAGCGCTTCGGTCGCTTTTACTGGTGGGTGCAATGACCATCGCCAGCGCTGCCGAAGCCGAGGCAACGCGATCCATACTGTCGTTTGACGATCTGCAGGGCTGGGCCGAGGACGACCACGGCGCGGCCCTTTCCGTTTTTCTGAACACGTGCGGTGATCTGGATGATCCGGATTGGCGCGCCTTGTGTGGTGTGGCCAGAACATATGAACCGGATGCCGCCCGCGCCTTTTTCGAGTTATTCTTCCGCCCTGTTCTGGTCGAGGATGACAAAGAGGGCTTGTTTACCGGCTATTTTGAACCCGAGCTTAGCGGCGCGCGCACCCGGACGGATCGTTTCAAATACCCGATCTACAAGATGCCGCCCGAAGCCCGTGCCGAAGGACCATGGCTGAGCCGTCGTGACATCCTGACCGGTGATGTGATGCAGGGCCGCGGGCTAGAGATCGCCTGGGTCGACGACCCTGTCGAGCTGTTCTTTCTGCAAATTCAGGGCTCAGGGCGCATTCGATTGTCGGATGGTGGTGCGCTGCGGGTTGGATATGGTGGTGCGAATGGTCACCCCTATCGGTCGATTGGTGTTGAGCTGGTGCGACGCGGGGTTCTGGGTGCACATGAGGTCAGCGCCCAGATGATCCGTGCTTGGGTGCGCAAAAACCCCGAGGCCGGTGCCGAGTTGCTGCTTCACAACCCGTCATACGTTTTCTTTCGCGAAGTCTCACGCGTTGCCCCCGAATTTGGACCTTTGGGGGCGATGAACCGGTCGATCACGACAATGCGCTCGATTGCGGCAGACCCCGCCTATACGCCGTTGGGCGCACCTGTTTGGGTGGAAAAGGACGGTGAAAACCCGTTGCGACGGCTTATGATCGCGCAGGACACGGGCGCGGCCATCAAAGGCGCGCAGCGCGCCGACATCTTTTTCGGAACCGGTGAAGAGGCCGGGCAGGCTGCGGGCAGGCTGAAAGATCCGGGTCGGATGGTTCTGTTGCTGCCTATTCAGCGCGCCTATGCCCTGTTGCCGGATGAATTCTGATGACACGGCGCAAACTGACAACCGACGAGATCGAGCTATGGCGCAAGGTCACCAAACAGGCCGAGCGACTGCATCCGGACAGTCCGCAGAGTGTCCATCCGACCACCCTGCCGAAGCCCAGACCCAGAAAAACACCAAAACCCCGGTTTGAGGTGTTTGAGCTTGGTCAGAACCTTCAGCCGAAACCTAATCCAAACGATCTGAAGCCATCGGTGACGGATGCGCTGCGTGCCGCGCCTGTTCAGATGGATATCAAAGCTTTTGGCCGGATGAAACGCGGTAAGCTAAAGCCCGAAGGCAAGCTGGATCTTCACGGTATGCGGGTTGATACGGCCCATCCTGCGTTGATCCGCTTTATCCTGAGCGCACAGGCACAAGGTAAGCGACTGGTTCTGGTGGTAACCGGCAAAGGCAAGGACCGCGACGAACCCGGCCCGATCCCCACCCCGCGCGGCGTTCTGCGCAATCAGGTGCCACATTGGCTGTCCATACCGCCGTTGGCGCAGGCGGTGATGCAGATCACGCCAGCGCATATCAGCCATGGCGGCGACGGTGCTTATTACGTCTATCTCAGGCGAATGCGCTAAAAGTCCCGACGGGCGCGGGAAATTCCGGTTCGGACCAGAACGCAAACCAGCACGAAAAACACCCCAACCCAGATGAACTGAGTGTTCAGCGAAATACCAAGGTCAATCAGAACGCCGGTCAGGCCGGGGCCGATGGCCGATCCCAGAACCATGACAGCCGCGGCCATCGCCTTGATCGCACCGATATGTCGGGTTCCGTAGAATTCGGCCCAGAATGCGCTGGGCAACGTGCTGTTTGCCCCAACGGTCAAAGCCAGGAAAACCAGCCCAAGGGTTGCGCCGCCGATTGAATTGGTTGTGCCCAGAATGACGAACCCAAGTGCGATCGGAAGCTGATAGTAGGGCATGATCCGGGCGGTTCCCCATTTATCCAGCGCCCAGCCAGATGCAAACATGGACAGCAGGGATATTCCGGTAAAGATCGGAAATAGCGCCACCAGCTGGATATGCTGCCACCCCTTCACATCAGCCAGATAAACCTGATGAAAGAAAAACGCGGTGATAAATGCGGATGGCCCAAGCACTGATGGCACCATGAACCAGAACAGGGGATGGAACAGAGCGTCCCGGCGGGTCCAGTGTTTTCCCTGCATTCCCGATGCTGAAAACGCGTTGGCGAGGCTTTGTGGAGTTCTCTCTTCTCGCAGCAGCCGCATCAGGATCGGAATACCCAACGCCGTGATGCCCGCCGCGGCAATCCACAGCCAACGCCAATCCAGATAAACCATGGCGCCAACAAAGATCAGCGGCAGCAACGCCTCGCCAAGCGCATAGCCGGTGGACGCTATGGAAAGCGCTTTGCCCCGCGTAACCGTGAACCAGCGGGCCATTGCGACCACGGCAAGATGCGTGCTCATCCCCTGCCCAAATAACCGCAACAAAAAAATCACCAACGGCAACAGCAGCAGCCAAGTGTTCAGCGCCATTGCAATCGCGGCCAACGCCAGTCCCGCCAGCACAACCGGGCCCAAAACCCGTACGCGGAAGATATCCGTCAACCCTCCGGCCCAGATCATCACGACGGCGGACAGGGTCGTGCCTAACGTGTACAGCCCACCCCATGCGCCGTGGCTGAGGCCAAATTCCGAGCGGATTTCACCAGCAAAGACCGAGATGAAAAAGGTCTGCCCGAAACTGGACAGAAATGTCAGCAGAACGCCGGCCCCAAGCCAGGTCGCGTTGTCCGCAAGAAACCGGTGCAGGGAAACCCGCGTCACGGATTACTTACCTGGGCCTGGCCGGTTTCAGTCAGCACGATTTCTGTGGCGCCAGCAGGATTGCGCTGGCTTGGCGGCACGAGAATGTCGATCCCGCGCCGGTCATCGCGCCCAAATGTTTCGCTGACCCGGCGCACAGAGCGGAGGATAGTCAATAAGGCCGGAGAAGTAGCAGCCACAAAGTGGGAGGATTCCGCATCGCTGTTGAAGGCAGTCGTATCCAGGATTTCAATCGGATAATCGGACAGCTTCTCGGCCGATCCGATATTGCCAAGCCTTTCACCATCGGCGGTTCCCCTCAACCGGCCGGAGACGTTCAGGACCTTGTCTTTCTTGGACACCATCAGGACAAAAGGATCAGGAGGATTTTTGATACTGTTCATCTGCGACCGAAAAACATCCACATCCAGATCGGGCGATATCAGAATAAGGCCTTCCAGATTTCGCTTTGCCCAGCCCGGCTGTTTCAGTTCGGTTTGCCGTATCATCTCCATTGCCAGCGCGCCGCCCATTGAATGCGCCACAAGGGCTACTCGCTTGACCCCCATGGACTTGAGTAGACGAATGGTTTCTTCCAGCCCATCACGGGCAAACAACATACTGTCCAGATCATAGGCATAACCATAGCCTGTCGCGCGGCTGGGCCATGAATAGACAAGGATTTGACCGGGAATGCCGATATCATGCGACAGCTGAGCGGCCCGGAACAATGTCTCTGTCTGAGTGGAGTTATAGCCGTGCACAAAAATCGTAACTTCCTCGGCCCCACTCAGCCTGTCTTTCAGCTGTTGCGGCCCGCTTAGCTGATCTACCTCTGCCAGCACGAACTGTTTTCTCGGGTCAGGGTTTGCGTATGAAAATTTAAGGCTTCCCGGTGAACGCCCCGGTGGTATCGACACGGTGGTTTCCAGAAATTGCAGGCGTTCTGCGCGGCGGAATCCATACGTGCCATCGGGCTCGCGCGCACGCGTCGTGGCCGCAAAAACCGTTTCGGGAGTTCCGATTTCCAATGCAGATGGAAGCGTTTCGGATACAGTCCGGTCAACACATGCCGCCAGCACGACCGGACACAGAATGAAGATTAAAAAACGCAGCACGGACAGTCCCCGGAACCAATTGCCGACACGCTATCTTATTCTAATCCCGCGTCCAGCACGGCGACGCGAAAAAGCGGCAGAAACTGGCCCGAGCGGTTACAATCTGTAACAGACCGTATTCGTACGGAACCGATCTCTGCCGGTGCTGTTGGACCTAGACCTCCGTATCCTCGTCCTGTTCCTTGTGCGGCATTTCTTCGATCAGGCGGGTTTCCAGCAATTGCCCGTTCCGATACAGGATCGGATAGGCCACCGCAGCGATGTGGCTGTTGAATTCACGGAACGCGCGCAGGGTTTCCAGGTGTATATCGCTGGTCTCAAAGCTTTCCGTACTGCCGTGCTGCAGGCGTTTGAGGTGGCGTTTGCGGCTGTCGCGCTCGGCCCGTTTGATTTCGGTTTTCTCAAGGCTCAGCAGACGGGCGCTTTCCAGATCGTCCGAGATCAGAACGTTTGAGGCCAGTTTGAGGTTGGCCAGGATGCCTTCGTGCATCTCAACCAGTTCCGACCAGCCCTCTTTTGAAAATGAAGCGCCCTTTTTCCGCATGTCGCCCGCCAGAACAGTCAACCGCTTGGCAACAACGTCGCCCGCAGTTTCCAGGCGGATTGCGTATTCCATCAGGTCGCGCGCCACTTTTGCGTTCTGCTTTCCGAATGTCTCCTCGGGAATGGCGGCCACGAATTTTCGAATACCCGACAGGCAGTCGTTCACATTTTCGTCCATGTCCCTTACGGCGCGTATCTGGTCCTTGTCGCCGCTGCGGTACAATTCCAGTGACGGGCGGAACATCGACTCGACCAGATCGCTCATCCGCAGCAGTTCACGCTTGAGGCTGGACAGCGCCTGGGAGGGGCTGCCGGCGGTGCGCACATCCAGCGCGCTGGCCGGGCGACCTGCCTGGGCCAGCGCGTTCGCAGATTTCGGGTCCGGAAAAAACTGCTCGAACGGCGCGCGCAATCGCCCGCAGAACGGCAGCGCCAGCAACAGCAACGAGGCATTGAATGCCAGATGCGCATTGACCAGCATCTGACCGCCCTGCAAATCCCCCAGAACACCAGCACGCAGTGCCGCAGTCGCTGCGAAAAGGGTGACTATCGCCCAGCTGCCGCGCAAGGCCAGGTTGGCAAAGGGTATGCGCCTGGCAGGCATTTCCATCCCCCTGCTCAGCCAAACAGGTATGAAAGCTGAACCGAAATTGGCCCCCAATACCAGCGACAGCCCGGCAGCAAACGGGATTGCGCCGATCTGGACCAGCGTCACACACATCAGGATCGCCGCGACCGAGGAATGCATAACAAAGGCCAGCGCGCCGCCGACCAGAAACGCTGTAATATAGTCGCGCGCCAGATACTCGGCGACGGCAGGCAAAAAAGCACTGTCCCGGATCGGGTCCATGGCTTCGCGCAAAAAGCGCAATGAGATCAGGATGAACGCAATCCCCATCAGGATGCGCCCCAATTGCCGGGGCTTCTTGGCCTCGGTCTTGACAAACAGATACCCACCAACCGCCAGAAGCAACGGTATCAGCCAACCCAGCTGGAACGACAAAACCTGAATGATCAGCGCCGAACCGAGATCAGCGCCCAGCACGATTGCAAGGCCGGTGGGAAAGGTCAGGAACCCCCCAGCAGCAAAACCCGATGTCAAAAGGGCAACCGCTGCCGAGCTTTGCAGAACCACCGCCATTACAATGCCGACCATTGACGCCTGCGCGTAATGGCTTTGGCCCGTCATGAGGCGCTGGAACGAAGCCCCATAGCTGCGCTCGATCCCTGTGCGGACCATCCGCACTGCGTAAAGCAGCAGCATCGTGGCTCCGGCCAGGCTGATGAGAAAGCTTACTATCGCCATGATCCTACCCGTTCACCAAATCCAGCATTTCCCCGTGCAGCTCGGGTGTTGCCGCGGAAATCACCCGGCCGTCGGAGTTCAGGTCAAGCGGCCGACCCTGCCAATCTGTCATCACCCCACCCGCAGCTTCTACCACGGCCATCACTGGCAGGTAGTCATAGGGCTGAAGGTCATAGTCGATCACAGCATCCACATGGCCCGCCGCCAGCAGGGCATGGGGGTAGCAATCATAGGCGAACCGTCTGGTCTGTCCAGACTGCATCAGCCTGTCGAACAACGCCGGATGATCGCGATAGATCTTGTCCCCTTCGTTTACAAAAAGAATGGACTGATCCAGCCGCGTTTGGGCCGAAGTCGTGATCTCACGGCCATTCAACGTGGCGCCCCGGCCAACAACGCCGGTGAAAATTTCATTTATCGCCGGCATTCCGATCACGCCGATATCCGGTTTACCGTCAACCAGATGCCCCAACAGAAATCCAAACAGCGGATGGCCGGACAGGAATGACCGGGTTCCATCGATCGGGTCGATGATCCAAACCTCGCGACAATCCTGACCCTCGAACCCATGTTCTTCGCCAAAGACGCCGTGATCGGGAAAATGCTGTCCAAGATAGGCGCGAACCTGCGCTTCAACACCCTTGTCGGCCTGTGTCACCGGGCTTTCATCCGATTTGAACTCAACCCCCAGCGCGCCACGAAAATACCCCCGCGCTGCTTCGCTGGCCAAGTCGGCTATCTTTACCGCATGAGACAGCAGGTCGGTGCTTTCATCGGTCTGTGACGTCTTTGGATTCAGCATTTGTTTCTATCCTGTTTAACGATGATTGCGATCCCGGAGCGGTTACAAATCAGGAACGACCATTTGGCGGTCTCGCCTCGATCTCATCTCAACACATCCCACAATAATCCTACAAATCAACAAATACTCAAACAAAAAAACCCAAATATCCACGCTTTCACAAAAGTATGTGGATTTTGAAACATGATTCGATTCTCAGAACATGCAGGCAAAGGCTGGCTACACGCAAACAGGCGCACCCAAAGGCCAGAGGGTTGTGACGAAAACAAGAGTGAGCTCCTGTGGACGTCCCGGCCCCTACACACTTGAAGACAAAGATTTAACTTATCCAGTAAACAAGTTTCCGGGCATCGTGCCGCCTTTAGCAGCATTTCGGAGCTGAGCAAAACCGCGACCGCCGAAAGCCGTGATTCCGAAGACCGACTCCAAACAGTAAATACACTGAAATCTACCTAATGAATTGTTATGGAATACACTTCTAGGTAACGCGATCCAGCTATCTGAATTAAGGTCAGCGGTTCCAGGGTTGGCTAAGGTCTCTACATTTCGCTTATCCAGTGATCACTGTAAAGCGGGCCCAGGTCTCGGAGGGTCAGCGTCTTGCCCGACGACAGATCGATAACAGGCTTATCCAAAATAAGTTCTGCACGATCGAGCCCGCGAAAAAAGGACATTGCCATATTCTCATCCCGCGAGTCCCGGTGCCGGGATGGCCATGCGCGAAATGTATCAAGTTTTGATGTGATATGTGAGGCGAGGTCATCACGTACGAAAAATGCGTTCACGCCGGCCGAGTTTGTTCCGACAAATTGATACCCTTTCGCAGCGGCCAGCATTTTGAACGCACCCAGAGATGCACCATAATACTGGCCTGAATAATGTGCCGAGAAACGTTCGAAGCCCGGATCGTAAGGGACAGTCAGGTTATGCAAATCACCAAAGATCGCGTTGTATTCAACAATCAGTATCGCCGGAGATACGGAGCTAATCGCATCCAGCACCCAATAGTCGTTGCCGTCAATATCGACACTAAGAATGCCAATTTCGCCCGACAGATCGTGTTCGATCAGCAGAGTGTCAATATTTTCCGCAGTAATAAAGGCTTCAACGGGCGTTATGTCATTAAAGACGTGGATTGGATCTGCCCGAACATACGCAATATTCGCGGCTGACCCATCCATGATCAGACCGCGCCACCCCCTGTGGCGCACCAAAAAGCGCGTATTCGCTTCGGTATAGTTTTCAACTCCAAACTCAACAAAAACGCGTGGTATGCTTGGCAGTTGCGAGACCAACCATTCGATAATGCCATCTTCCCCGAATTGAGAATGGATGCGGAATTCTGCGTCGGCGATACATTCAAGCCTTACCATTGCCTGAACCTGCCGGGCAGCAACCTGCCCAGTGGCCAGCAGTAACCGTTCCTGGCGCCCCGCAATTTCAGCGAGATGAGCTGCAGTCATCTGCGGGGCCGGCGCAGACAAAGGCAGCGTTTCGGAAGAATGCAAGAAGCGCGATAAGACCCGACGCAGTTTCACGATAGGTTTCCGTAGTTGAATTGTAGCAATGGTATCAAGAGTCTGTAAGATTTGGCATCAGCAAAAGATCAGTATGCGGAGAACCGGCCTTGGACTCGCCTTGTCGCAATGCCTCGTACATCTGATCAAGCGCATCAAGTGATAGCTGGTTTAGGCTATTCGGGTTAGATGTGCCAAGATCAATGACCTGGATATCGTAGCGTGATGCGATTGCGTCGCGTAACATTTTGTAACCCCCGGAACGCTCAAGACCATAGGGCCAAAACTCAAGCACAACCGGGCAACGCATTGTGGCCATTCTTTTTGCACAGGCCAGCACGTGACCTTCATGCCCTTGCGTATCGATCCAAATCAAATCGGGCCCGTCTTCAGGCAGCAGGCCATCCTCGACTAAACTGTCAAAGGTCCGAACCGGCACATCCTGAAGGATCCAATCGCCCTCATCATGTAGATTATTCGCGATGTCGCCTGAGACGCGAAGGCGATGGTCTCCGAAATTGGAAGGCGAGAGCTCCATCTGCATCGTGCCGTTTCTGTCCGATACTGCCATTTGGTGGCAGGACACCTTGTGATCTACGTCATGCAGGAAAGTGTTAGCGCGCAAAAGTCGAAAGTTTTGCGGGTCTGGTTCAAAAGCGATAACGCGGTCAAAACCACGCCGTGCCGCATGGATCGAATGGGAGCCGATATTCGCTCCGATATCCACGAAACATGACGTCGCGATTTCATGCCCATTTTGGGCAAGAATCTGCATTACATCATCAATGGCGCGCTCCTGGAACTGGCCAGTCTGACGAAGAGACCCGCCAATCACGGAATCATTTCGGTGGGTTATCCAGTGCCCTCCTTCGGCACCGCGCGACATGACGAGTTCCGAGTTTTGCACGAAGGGTTCGGGTGAAGCCCATTTTGTTGTCGAGATTTCAGCCTCCCCTGAAAGGAAAGTTGCCCAGTTGCCATCGTCTTCTGAGGATTTAGGTGCTGCGTTCAAGCGTTGGCTCGTCGGCCAGTGTAGCGCCAGATATTCCGGGCTTGCCATCCATTGCTGGAATTGGCGCCGAGGAGATCCGTCGTGATTCAATACCCACCTACGAAATATCCCGCGCGGCTTACCGCTCGCGTGGAAGAGCAGCCTCCGCAATGTCCGGACTGGACGCCCGTTCGTTGTGCGGAACAGCTTTTTTTCAAGCGCTCCGCGCTTGGGTTGAACTTGGGTCATTGTGTGCGTTCTTTGCAGTTGCATGATATCATCGCGAAGGCTCGACACTTCCGTGGCGAGAGGTGGAACGTTGCCCAGCGCCCGGTGAATCTCTGATAATGCTCTGTCAAACCGGTAGACACCTTGGATCAGGTCCATCCCAATTCGAAGCGAAAACGCCTCATCCAGAGCACCGATCTCTGGTCCATCAACTTGTGCTACCACTGCATAATCAAGCGAAACATCTGTGAAAAGACTGATCAAATGAGCAGCTGTTTCCTCTCTTGGCTCACTGCCCTGCAAACGAAGAATCACGTTGCGCTCGAACCCGACATGCTCGGTGAGAAAACTGGTTAACCCCGGAGGCAGCGGTCGCAAGTGCGTAGGGTCAAGATGAAAATTGACCAAGCTAACAAGTGGATTTTCCGGATTGGGTGTTTCCAAAATCAAAAGCCCACCAGGGCGCAAAACACGGTGCGCCTCTGTTACCAGTTCGCGAATATCGTCAAAAGGCAGATGCTCGATCAAATGAAATGCGGACACTAGGGCAAGCGTGTTGTCTGGCAGCGCTTTCAACGCCGGCAGCGCCTCCATCTGTTCAACCGCCAGACCTTTTTGGTGAGCGATATCAAGCATCCCCTTGTCGATATCGACGCCACGTGCACTCAGGCCAGCCTCTTCCAGAATTTCCAGCCATTCACCTCGACCGCATCCCAGATCAAGCGCCTGTGCGTCCCCTTTCTGAGCGGCGAGTGGCGACAGGAAGGGCTGGTATACTCGCAAACGCTCCCGAATAAGAGAAGGATCGCCACGAAATCGTGCCTCGAAATCGCGATAGAAGGTGTCAGTCATACTCCGTACTTTCACATTTGCATAGTTTTGTCCGAGATGATCGCGCTTTTCTCGGATATTTACCTGATTGTTAGTACAAGTCAGGACAGAGGTCATCCCGTTTCTGGCTCGGAAATCACGCGTTCCTTCGCGTTACGTATTAGGTCAGAGGATCTGCCAGCTTAGGTGTGATCGGCGAAGGATCAAAACACCCGTAATCTGATATCACTCTGACCCCAAGCCGTTCTGGATCAGAAAATAGACGGCCATAAACGGTGATGTGAATCAGAGATCCAATCACCTTTTCCTGCAGTTCATATACGATCCCGTTGGCGATGGTATCCGGATGCTACGGCCGATTGTTCTGCCAAGAACCTCTGGCGGCGGCAATCGAGATGCTTCAGGTCACTCCTTCAGCATCCATTTCAGCGTCTCTTCCAGAGTGTGACGGATGCCGATCGGGATCAGGTTTTCCAGAAGTGTGGGATCGCCCATCAGAACCTTGATTTCTTGTGCGCGCATAAAGGCAGGATTAGACACCACCTCGATCTCATGGCCGGTTATGGTTCGACACATGTCCAGAATCTCCGCCAGCGCGGTTGCTTTACCGGAGCAGATATTCACGGTTTCACCTTCGGGTGCGTTTTCCAGAAGCAACCTGTACACTCGCGCAACATCGCGTACATCGGAAAAGTCCCGCGCGACATCCAGGTTTCCCAATTCTATCTGTGGCTGCTTACGACGGAAATGAGAAACGATCTTGGGAACAAGAAACTTGGGGTCCTGGCCAAGACCGGTATAATTGAATGGTCGGGCAATAACGACAGGAAGACGGTCGTTATACAGCCGGGCCATGTGCTCCATTGCAAGTTTTGAAACCGCGTAATCGTTAACAGGTGCCGGGGGGGTAGATTCCCCTATGGATGGCACGGCGGCGTTACCATAGATATTCGCGCTACTGGCCAGAACGACGGCTTTGCGGCCATGTCCGGTGTTGGCAAGCGCTTCTAGTAAGCACCGCGTCCCCATTAGATTGACCTGATAAAAGCTCTCGGCGGTTCCGTGTGCCACAAATGCGACCCCTGCCAAATGCAGCACCGCGTCCGGAGCGACATGGGTAATGACCTGCTCTAGACCCGATGAATCTGTCAAATCTGCTTCCAGATATTGGGAATCAGGCTTGGGGGCCGGATTTGTTCCGGTGCCCCAAACGTCCCACCCTGCTTCTGCAAGCTCTATTGCGGCATAGTGTCCGGTAAAGCCATAGCGTCCGGTAATCAGAACTCGGGGTGCCGGCATCAAAAGGACACACCCTTTTCGTTACGTGCAAGATCCGCCTCAACCATCATCTGGCAGAGTTCCTCCAAAGATGTTGTCGCCTCCCAACCAAGCTCTTGTTTTGCCTTGCTCGCGTCGCCAATCAGCAAATCCACTTCAGCAGGGCGATAGAATTTGGGGCTAATCCTCACAAGAACACGGCTGCCCTCGGCGTCCACCGCCACTTCTTTCTCACCTTCACCTTCAAAACGCAGCTCGATACCCGCGCTCTTGAAAGCCATGGCGACAAAATCCCGCACTGTCTCGGTGCGACCGGTCGCCAGTACAAATGTATCGGGTTCATCAGCTTGCAGCATACGCCACATGCCATCCACGTAGTCCCGGGCAAACCCCCAATCGCGCTTTGCGTCAAGATTGCCCAGCTCAAGGCAATCAAGTTGACCCAGTTTGATTTTGGCAACCGCGTCAGTGATTTTGCGTGTTACGAACTCCAACCCTCGCAAAGGGCTTTCGTGGTTGAACAGAATGCCTGAGCTGCCGAATATATCGTAGCTTTCTCGATAATTGATGGTCATCCAATGCGCGTATAGTTTGGCAACACCGTAGGGGCTGCGCGGCCAGAACGGAGTCGTCTCGCGCTGCGGTACTTCCTGAACCTTGCCGAACATTTCGGAAGTGGAAGCCTGGTAGAACCGGATTTTGGGGTTCACTATTCTGATAGCTTCCAGCAAATAAAGTGCGCCAACGCCGGTGATCTGTGCGGTTGTGTGCGGTTGTTCAAACGAGACGCCCACAAAGCTTTGAGCCGCCAAGTTATAGATCTCATCCGGTTCCACCTTCTGAATAAGCCGGATCATTGTCCCCATGTCAGTCAGGTCGAGTTCCGACAGATCCAGATTGGGATGGTTACGAATACCAAGCTCTTCAATGCGCCAGAAATTCGTGGAAACAACCCGACGGAAGGTCCCCACGACGTTATAACCCTTGTTCAGCAACAGCTGAGCGAGATAGGCACCATCCTGTCCTGTGATACCTGTGACGATAGCAGTTTTTGTCACTCTTAATCCCTTTCTGTTTTGTCTTTTGCCTGTCGGAAAATCCTGGCCGACATGAGCAGTGCTTTTTTGTCAACTTAGTAGTGTGTGCAAGACCGCTTTAGTATTATTTCACGCGCAAGGGCTACAAAACTGGCCAATTCAAAGCTCTGTATTGGAATTGAAACCTGCGAACCCAAGCTTAGAACCAAGAGCGCGGACTTTCTGATGAAAGATTGGGCCTGCGATAAGTCGTGAAAGACGTCAATATGCATCGGTTTTTTTGGGTGCGTACATTGCCCGCCCCATATCCCGAGCCACATCTGACCAACTGCGCAGTGGCGCGGTTTTGATTTTTTCTTCCAGTTCTGAACGGTGGGCAGCGTTATTGAGCCTTAAGACGGCCTCGCCGATGCTTTGGACGCTCATTGCATCACAATATTCAACAAGATCCATTCCTACTTCGACGAGCGAGCTATTCTGGGCGACTACGGCCGTTTTTCCGTAGGCCAACGCCTCGCCCACGGGCAGGCCCCATCCCTCGTAAACACTCGGCATCAGCACGAACTGGCAGTTCTTGTAAAGGACGCCAAGCTCCTCATCTGTTGGTCCGTCAACCATGCTTACATAGCCGTATATATCGCCTGTCCCCTCCAATAGGTTATCGAACTCGTCTGTAAGCCAGCCTTTGCGGCCGGCAAACACAAGCTTAGGCAGATCAACATGGCCCTGATCAACAAGGTACTTCCACGCCATCGCGGTGCGCCAGATATTCTTGCGTGGTTCGACCGTACCAACACAAAGCGCATAAGGCTCACCAATAATTTTCCGCAGGTGGACACTTAGCTGGCTGGCGTCTTCAAGATGGGGGAAAGCGTCGAACGAAATCCGCGAAGACACGGGCCCTTGTTTCTGGGCATTCTCGTCTTCGAGCCCAATCTTGGACAACCCCGCCTGCGCCAAGGGAACAGCGGTCGCATTTCTCTGGATATCGTGTGCTTGAAAAAAGCGTAAAAGATCCTGCCGGGTCGCCTCAGAGATTGTCATGTAGCGGCTTGTGTACTCCCGACTGTCTAAAAGCCAGTCATAAAATACATAAGGCATGCTTCCAGCTGTAAACTGTGGTGCCACGATAGGGATCAGATCGTACACCAGCGAATGTACTTCCATCCCACTCGCTTTCGCCTTTTTGAACGCCTGAGTGTGGCGCGCCAGCCAACTGCTGTCCAGAAGCACAAGATGGTCACCTTCTATTGCCACATCGAACAAAGGTTGCTCGGTTCGGCGAGACCCCGAGGTTTCGACTGGTGCTTTCTTCCGCCGGGCCGCGCGCCACATCTCTGATGACATGTCCTTTTTTCGAAATACGGACTCTCTTCTGAGAAAGCTCATCACATCCAATTTGGTGCGGTGGAAGAAATACTTTGCAGGGCGGTTCCGGTACCCGTCCAACATTGGAAGATTTGAGCGCGCGGATTTCCAAGGATAGAAAATCTGCCGCAGCTTAGCTGGCGACGTAAGGGTTTCTCGACCCATTTCCTCCAGAAGCAAACAGCGCTGAACACCGGAGTTTGCATCGCACCAACAAAGGTAAACAAGCTTTGGATCGCTTAGTTTAGAAAACTCTGAGATCAACTCAACAACAACACGCTGAATGCCCGAGTAGCGATCAACTTTTTTGATATAGTCGATTAGTCCTGAGATATCGAAGAATACTTTTTTGCCATCTTGGTTAAACGTAGGGGCGTTCATAGCTTACTCTCCATGCAGTCTGCCAGATGAAGTGGTCTCATCTTCTTGGATTGTTTCGCAGTAATACCGAAGTGTACTGATTTTAAGGGCTTTTGCGACTAACTCGACTTCATGAGCAAGTAATCGCGCTTTTCTGGAAAATTGAGGTTCACACAACAGAAGGGCTGACTCTTGACGGCGAGTGTGGCGTCTGCCTGACAGAATGCCGAGTAATGCTGAGACCTGCGCGCAGCGCCGAGGTCGATTGGACCAAAACCACGTGACATTTTAGAGGGGAATTGCCAGGCATGACAGTCCTTTCAAAGTTTATGGGCTCTATTGCCGGGATGGGTAACGGTCCCGTTAGTCCAGTCTTTGCAATACCGCTCGCACGTCCGCTGCAACGTTCGACCAAGCGCGAAGCTGCGGTTTATGCGCAGCAATGCGTGCGCGAAGGTTCTGAGCGAACTCCGGATCTGTCAGCAGCCTTGTGATATGGTTTGCAAGTTGATCAGGCCGATCTGGATCGAAATAGACACCAAGATCTCCGCACACTTCTTTCAGAACCGCCGCAGTAGAGCAAAGCGCTGGTGTACCGAACCACAAGGCTTCACCGGCGGGTAAACCCCAGCCCTCCATTCGGCTAGGCATGACAAGTGCCAAAGCATTCTTGTACAGGTTTACAAGGTCTGTCTGATTGGGGTTCTCGCGGAAGACCACGTGCTCACGGATCGTTGTGCATTCGTCTGATTGCAGATAGGTGCTTGTTTTGTGACGCAACGCCCCTGCCAGAACCAAAGTGGGTACGTCTTTCCCGTCACGCTTCAGAATGCGCAATGCTTCGAATACGACATCCAGGTTCTTGCGGCCCAGCATCGATCCAACTGTCATGATATATGGATTATCCGGAATATCTTGCTCGGATTGCTCGGTTCCCTCGGGGCATTCATGAACCAAGGGGACTGCGTAGACCTCTGGCGCTTCCGGCAGAACACCTTTTTCGGAGAAGTCCAGAACTTCCTGTCGCGTAAATACGGAGTTTGTTAACAGCGCCTTGGCGCGGGAAACCAGCAGTTGGTTATCCCCTATGAAGTTGCGCGGGAAACTTGCCAGCTGGTGTTCAAAATCGTGCATGGGGATCATGTCATGCAGCAATGGAATGATATCGCAAGAAACCCCTTTACGATCCAGAGTGCACAGGATTTCAACGATCAACTTGGGCCGCCCACAACTCACCAACGTCTTTCCAGACATGTCGATGGGCGTCATGTCTGGGGCTATCGCCTCCCAGGCTTTGCGGTTTCTGCGCCCGACCAGCGGTCTGACGGCCGCCAGCACCAGATCCCTCATAATTGACTTGGTGTAGTGGTGACTGCGCACGCGCAATTGCCGGATACCGATTGGAACGTTCAGGTCAACGCCACCATCTGCTCGTATGGTTGGGAATACTTCTAGAAGTTCATTATGACCCTGCGAGAAAACGGCGAATCTGACGGACGCGTCCTGTTTTCTGAGCTCAGTGCCAATCTCGGCAACGACCCTGGCGATCCCGTAATAACGCAGCTTACCGGTCGAGGCTAAAAGCACCTCGGTCAGGTCATAGACAACCTGCCGCTTCTTGGCTGCATTGAGATCGTTTTCCATTTCCGTTTTCCTTCGGCCACCCGGTCAGTCTAAAGCGGTTATCCAACCGTGTCCTAGACCCTGGAATAGACGTCCTCATAGCGGATGATGTCATCTTCGCCCAGATAGCTTCCGGTCTGCACTTCGATCAGCACCATTGGAACCTTGCCTGGGTTTTCCATGCGATGCACAGCGCCAAGCGGAATGTATACGGACTGGTTTTCAGTGACCAGCTTGACGTCGTCATCGACGGTCACCTTCGCGGTTCCCTCAACAACAATCCAGTGTTCGGACCGGTGGTGATGGCTTTGTAGCGATAGTGCTGCGCCGGGGTGTACATGAATACGCTTGACCTGAAAACGTCCGCCAACCACCAGGCTTTCAAACCAACCCCACGGGCGGAAATCCTTGGGAAAAATGGTGGCCTGGCTTGCGCCCTTGACTTTGAGCGCCTCGACAGCCTTCTTCACGTCTTGCGCACGGGATTTGTCCGCCACCAAAACCGCGTCGGATGTAGCCACAGCGATTATGTCCTTCAGGCCGATGCCGACCACTTCCAAATTACCGGCCTCAGAACGCAAAAGCGTGTCATTACAGTCTATTGAGGTCGCATTACCTGTGGCCACAACTCCGTTGTCATCCGGTCCTGCCTCACGCCAAACCGAACCCCAGTCACCCAGGTCAGACCAGCCAGCAGAAAATGGAACAACGCTCAGGTTGTCGGCCTTTTCCATCACCGCATAGTCGATCGAGATATCTTCGACCTGCTTCCAGGCCTCTGGGTCCAGCCGTAGAAAACCCAAATCCGTTTTGGCAGCTTCGCAAGCGGCCCGGACCGGAGCCATCAGTGTCGGGGCGTGGGTTTCAAAAGCGGCGATGACGTCACAGGCCCTGAAAAGGAAAATGCCACCATTCCACAGATGCTTGCCGTCGGCCAGCATAGCAGAGGCGGTTTCAACATCTGGTTTCTCGACAAAGCTGTCGAGTTTGACAGGAGCGGTGCCCTCCGGTGCTCCAGCCAGTTTAAGATAGCCATAGCCGGTCTCGGGCCGATCCGGTGTTATCCCAAAGGTTACCAACTGCCCGGCTTGGGCTGCTGGCACACCTGCAGCCACGGCTGCACGAAAGGCGTCAGCATCAGGTACAACATGGTCGGAGGGCTGAACCAGCAATAGGGCTTCGGGGTCGGACATTGCCACATGGAGAGCTGCCGCCAGAACCGCCGGCGCGGTGTTGCGTCCCTCAGGTTCAATCAGAATCGTGCCTGGATCAATGCCAGCCACCTGCAATTGTTCAGTCACGATAAACCGGAAATCAGATCCGGTCACCACTACTGGTGCATCATAGTCCGACCCTGATACGCGCCGGGCCGAGGATTGAAACAGGGTCTCGCCCCCGGTGATCGCCGTAAACTGCTTGGGATAGGATTTCCGGGACAGCGGCCAAAGACGGGTGCCAGAACCACCGCAAAGAAGAACAGGAGTGATGGACACGATCAGATAACCTTTGCCAATAAATGCAAGTGCCTAGTGTCAACTTAAGGGCGCAATTTCAAGGTTGTTTCACTACCACTGGGTACGTTTTGGCGAAAAAACGCTAAACACCTGCCCCCTGAGACCGCATTGCCCAGGCATTTCCGCCTCAATTTCCCAGTTGAGGTTCGATCGCCACATGCCTCCAACGTGGCGTGCCTCAGACAAACCGCCACGCTTCCAGTTGGCAAAAGGGAAAAGCGGCGGTATCGGATTCGAGCTGCTACAAAACGTAACGGCTCAAATCTGCAGATTTGGTCAATTCGCCCAGATTGTCGTCCACGAATTGTGCGTCGACAGTTATTTCTGTTCCGGCCCGGTCTGGTGCGGTGAATGACAGCTCTTCAAAGACCCGCTCCATGACTGTGTAAAGTCGCCGCGCACCAATGTTTTCAATGCTCTGGTTCACCTCGGCTGCGATCCGTGCCAAGGCGGCAATACCATCTTCGGTAAAGCCAACCGTGACCTCTTCGGTGGCCATGAGGGCTGTATACTGCCGGGTCAGTGCGTTGTCGGTTTCAGTCAGGATGCGCACGAAGTCTTCCTCGGTCAGCGCGCGCAGCTCTACCCGGATGGGCAGACGGCCTTGCAGCTCGGGCAAAAGGTCTGACGGTTTGGCGATATGGAACGCACCGGACGCGATGAACAGGATGTGGTCGGTTTTCACCGGACCGTGTTTTGTCGAGACGGTTGTACCTTCGATCAGGGGCAGCAGGTCGCGCTGCACCCCTTCGCGACTTACATCACCGCCACGCGCTTCTGTGCGGGCACAGACCTTGTCAATCTCGTCCAGAAAAACGATGCCATTCTGTTCCACCGATTCCAATGCGGTGCGGGTGACCGTCTCATCGTCCAGCAGCTTGTCTGCCTCTTCTCCGATCAGTACGTCATAGCTTTCGGCGACAGTCAGACGTTTCCTGACAGTGCGCCCGGCAAACGCCTTGCCAAAGATATCGCCCAGATTCATCATCCCCATCTGACTGCCAGGTTGTCCAGGGATATCGAACATCGGCATTGGGTTTGAACTGTCCGCGACGTCCAGTTCGATGACCGTCTCATCCAGTTCACCCGCCTTGAGCTTTTTACGGAACATCTCTCGTGTGCCTTCACGGGCATCCGTACCAGCGATGGCGTCAATCACGCGGTCTTCGGCGGCCTGATAGGCTTTGGCCTTGACGTCTTCGCGCATGAATTCCCGTGTTTGCAGAATGGCGGCATCGGCCAGATCGCGGATGATTTGTTCCACGTCGCGACCGACATAGCCTACCTCGGTGAACTTCGTGGCTTCGACCTTGATAAAGGGCGCGCGCGCCAGCTTGGCCAGACGGCGGCTGATCTCGGTTTTGCCGACACCGGTGGGGCCGATCATCAGGATATTTTTTGGATACACCTCTTCGCGAATATCGTCCGGCAACTGCTTGCGGCGCCAGCGGTTGCGCAGGGCAACGGCCACAGCGCGCTTGGCATCCTTTTGCCCGATAATGAATCGATCCAGTTCCGAGACAATCTCGCGCGGGGTCAGGTCGGTCAAAGGGCAATCCTCTCGGTCGTATTTGCGTGATGCGGTCTAGGTAATCATGGCTTTGATGAAAACAAGCAAACCGCGGGTCTTGGCCGCGTTGGTTAACAATGCCTCATGCGGTTTGCAAATCCTTTGCTTGGGGAAAACACGAACCCTCTGTTACGGTTGCGTCAGGGTTACGAGCGTCAGGAGCATACAGAATGACGAAGATTGCCAAGATTACCCTGTTGTTTGTGGTGTTTGTGGATCTGATTGGGCAAGGTCTGGTCTTTCCCATCATCAATTCGTTGATCATGGAAACGAGCTCGGGTTTTCTGCCGGAAAGCACGCCAGTGGGCCGTAGGCATTTTTACTATGGTCTGGTGATCGGATGCTTTTTCCTGTCGTGGTTTCTGGGTGTTGTTTATGTCTCGAAAGTGTCTGACTCGATCGGGCGAAAGAATGCGCTGCTGGTCTGCCTTGGGGGGGCGTTGGCCGGATATGCGCTGACCATTGTGGCGCTTTATCTCAATAACCTGCTTCTGCTGATCGTCGGCCGTTCGATTACCGGGTTCACTGCGGGCAATCAGCCCATCGCGCAGGCAGCGATGATCGATGGCAGCACTGACGCGTCTGACCGGGACCGAAACATGGGCTACATCGTGACAGGTGTCAGCTTTGGCCTTGTCGGCGGGCCGATCATCGGCGCGGTTTTGTCGGATTCGGCGCTGTTTGGCGGCTTTGCCACGCTGAAAACCCCGTTCTATGGCGCGTTCGTGTTGGTGTTGATCGCGATTCTTCTGGTGCTTCTGTTTTTCAAGGACACCCGAACCAAGCGCGAGCCCTTTGTGTTTCGTCCCCGCGATATTACCGACAGTCTGATCGCAGTTGGCGAACACCCTTTGGTTCTGAAAATCTTGCCAGTCTATTCGTTTTTCATGATCGCCAATGTCACATTCTACGTGTTTGTCGACAATTTCCTGACCAGCGCATTCGGGTATGGGGTCATCGGGGGCAGCGTGGCGATGGTTGTCATCGGTGTGGCGTTGGCCTTTTCCAGTACGTTCCTGGTGAAGCCTGCCCAGGAAAGGTTCAGCAAACACGCGATCATTTACACGTCGCTTGTGGTGATGGTCATTTGCGGGTTTGCCTTTGCCTTCAGCCCAAGCGGTGTATTCAGCTATGTCCCCGTGTTTTTCTTCTATTTCCTGTTCGGCATCGCCTATCCAACGCTGTTGGGCCTGTTCTCCTCAAGCGTGAGCGAGGCGGATCAGGGCTGGGCCATGGGCGTGGCCACCGCCGTGTTCTGTCTTGCGGGGGGGATCATGTCATTGATCGGTGGCGGGTTGATGAGCATCGATATCCGCGTGCCCTATTACATCGTGATCGTTGCAGCGATCCTGGGGCTGGTCGGCATGCACCGCCGATGGAAAGGCAAAGAGATCAAGGCGCTTTTAGCCTGAGATCGTCTCAACCGTCAGGTTGCCATTGGTGTAGACGCAGATATCTGCTGCGATGGCCATGGATTGCCGGGCGATGTCTTCTGCGGATTTGTCGCTGTCCATCATGGCACGCGCGGCGGCCAGAGCGAAATTGCCTCCCGAACCGATGGCCGCCACATTGTGTTCGGGTTCCAGAACGTCCCCTGCCCCGGTGATGACCAGCAGATCCCTGCCGTCTGTCACGATCAGCATCGCCTCAAGCTTTTGCAGATACTTGTCGGTGCGCCAGTCCTTGGCGAGTTCAACCGAGGCGCGGGCCAGTTGACCGGGCGTAGCCTCAAGCTTGGCTTCGAGCCGTTCCAGCAATGTGAAGGCATCCGCTGTCGATCCGGCAAAACCTGCCACGACCTCGAACCCTCCGGGAGACAGGCGGCGCACCTTGCGCGCAGTGCCCTTGATCACCGTCTGACCCAGACTCACCTGACCGTCGCCGGCAATGACGACATGACCGTCCTTCTTGACGCCAATAATCGTTGTGCCGTGCCAACCGGGAAAGTCGCTATCTGCCATGATCGTCTCCGCTTTTTCTGGCGGTATATATGGGCCGGACCGGTTGTTGGCGCAACCCATTGCCAAACTGCCCAAAAGATATGCAAAAAATGCAAATCGGGGTTACCGGACCAGCAATTGTGAGTCCGGCCAAGCGGTACTAGATGAGGCTCACAACCGACGACGGGTCGGCTGTTTCTTCAATAAGGACTGCGCACATGGCAACTACAGCTAATATTCATGCGCCGCTCGGAGCAGCTACCATCCTGCACGTGGCGGACGTTTTCATCAATGCATTCGACAATGTTGTCGCATGGAATGAAGCCCGTAAAACACGGAACCTTCTGTCGGAACTCAGCGACACGCAGCTGGACGATATCGGTCTGAGCCGCGCGGATATCGCAAAAATCTGATCCAACCGACAGATCGCCAAACCGAACCAGCCGCCCGGATTTCCGAGCGGCTTTTCGTTGCTTAGCCCTGGACATATTTCCCAGCAAGATCGGGCAAAAAGGCCTCGACCGCGGCAGTTGAAATGACGTGCAGAGTGCCAGTCTCTTCATCGGCGACATCCAGACCACCTTTGATCGCGCGAACCTCGGCCCGGCCTCGCGGCAAGTCGGCAGCAACCAGCTCGCAGTTCACCTGTTCCGGATTCTGAACGCCGATTGTCACACGCACGCGCATTTCGTTGTGATCGATCCCCAGCTTTGAAAACAACGTGATGGATGAATGATGCAACGCGTCCTGTACCGCGCGGCGGGCTGCTTTGGTATAATCCTGACCATAAAGGTCATTGCCGGTGCCCATTTCCAGGATGATCCGCTTTTCACTCATTGCGCAGGGTCCATGTCGAAAGAAACGATCAGTGCGGCGTTGGCGATGACCGTGTGGCCGTCGCCATGCGGTTTTTCGATGTCCAGCCCACCCTTTGTGACAGTAATGTTGGGCTGGCCATAAGGGAAAACGGCTTTGAGGGCGTCTGTATCCACTTGATCCGGCTGCTGCACGCCGATCTCGGCATCGATGATCATCACCTCTTTCGGGAAACCAAACAGCTCGGCCATATTGACCGAGTTGTGCCACAGCGCGTCTCTGATCGCCCGCAGCGACGCCTCGGTATAGTCCATCCGGCGCAGGGATGTGCCCATCCCGAACTCTACAAGAACGCGCGTTTTTGCCATTGGCTTCCCCGCTGCTTCAACAAAAAAGGCGCCCCGATCTGAGACGCCTTTTGAACAATCTGTTATCGCCAGATCAGATGGATTCGTCGATCCAGCTTTGCAGCGCGGCTTTGGGGGCAGCGCCTGCGCGATTCGATACAACCTGACCGTCCTTGAAGATGAACAGCGCCGGGATGCCGCGCACGCCCATGGCGGCGGCAGAGTTCGGGTTGTTGTCCACGTCCACCTTGGCGATCTTGACCTTGCCGCCATATTCAGCGGCCAGCTCTTCCAGTGCGGGACCAATCTGCTTACAGGGTCCGCACCATTCGGCCCAGAAATCCACTACAACTGGAACGTCCGAGTTCTTGACTTCGGCGTCAAAGGTTTCGTCGGTGACGGCTACGGTCGACATATTATGTCTCCTGAATGAAATGCGCTTGGGCTGTGAAGGTAGGGGCGGCAGTAGGTAAGGTCAAGATATCTGGGTGCAGGCCACGGCATCCGTCACAAGATCGTGTGGCAGCCACATAAGATTTGCCGTTCTTGTCCAGAGGATTGCGGTGCGTATCTTATGGTTTGGATAGATCTGCGACAGGGCCTGCGCATACGCGCCCATTTGGCGAAGCAACCCTTCGGGGCAATCTTTGACCCGGTTCGGAACGGTGGCATTTGATTTGAAATCAATCACATGGACTTCGGTGTCTGTCACGATCAGGCGGTCGACAATCCCATACATTCGCTGCCCGTTCAGGTCGGCAGTAACAGGTATTTCGGCCAATGTGTCCGGCGTGAAAATGTGTCGCAGGCTTTCGGATGTCAGCACGCCTGTGACTTCGGTCAGCAATGCGCCCTGATCCTCTTGCCTCACCTCGGGCAGCAGGCGGGCACAAAGCTCTGGCCAGTGGTTCTGCGTGACTTTGGGCAGATGCTCAAGCAGCAGGTGCACGCGGGTTCCGCGCAGTTTGGCAGCGTCTTCATCCAGACCAGCGTCACCCGGCAACGCCTTGGCACCACCCAGATCCGAAGGGCTGATAGAGGCCGCCGGTACAACTGGTTCTGGTGCGGGGTGCAGGAACATGTCGGGCAGTTCTGAATGTTTGGCCAATGCAACTGACTGCTCGACCAATGGCAACCCATCCCAGTCGCCATGGGACAGCCGACGTTTATCTGAACCAGGCAGTTGCGTTGCCCCGGCCTTTTCCATCGCCGCTTCTACCATCTGGTACCAGCTGTTGCCATCTTTACCCAAATCACCCGCCGCCGCCACGATCAGCCACTTTTCGGCCCGTGTTAGAGCCACATATAGCAGGCGAAGCCGTTCGTTTTCCTCGCGGGTGCGCGCCTCTGACCGGGCGTGAGTGATCAGGTTTGGCGATTGGTCTGCCGAAACCTTCCACAGCGGTGTCCCGTCTGCCACCATGATTTCGGCGTCGCGTGGCGGCTGACGTTTGCCGGTATCCGGCAGAATGACGATCGGAGCCTCCAGACCTTTCGAGCCGTGCACCGTCATCACCCGGATCATATTGCCGACCCCGCTCATCTGTCGTTTGATTTCCAGATCGTCGGTCTGCATCCAGACCAGAAATCCCGTCAGGCTGGGGATATCCGTCCGCTCGTAGGCCAACGCCTGCGACAGCAGGGCATTGATACCGTCTTCTGCCTCGGGTCCCAGTCGGCCCAACAGGTTTCGCCGCCCGTCATGTCGGGTCAGAATGCGTTCGATCAGGTCATAGGGGCGCAGAAAGTCGATCTGACTGCGCAGATCGTTCAGCACGGCCAGGGTTTTGGGGAAATCGTCGGCACGTCTGCGCAAAGCAGCCCACAGGAATTGCTCCTCCCGCCGATGGGCCAGATCGAAAAGCTGCTGCTCGGACCATCCGAACAGTGGGGATTTCAGAACCGTTGCCAGAGACAGGCTGTCTTCGGGCGTGGCCAGAAAGCTAAGCAGCGCAGCCAGATCCTTGACCGCAAGTTCGGCACCCACTTTCAGCCGGTCCGCCCCGGCGATGGGAAGCCCGGCAACCTTGCAGGCGCGAATGATTTCGGCAAACAAGTCGGACCGGCGTTGCACAAGGATCAGAAAATCACCGGGTTGCACTTTGCGTCGAACAAACTGGCCCTGTGTGTCCCCGTCTTCAGGGATCGTTTCGCCGCCATCGATCATTTTTTTGATCGACGCAGCCACCCGTTCGGCCAGAATAACGGTATGATGCCGTGATCCGGGTCGGTCCACCGGATCAGTCCAGTCCCCCTCCTCCGCGTCTTCGACTTTTTCGACAACGGGCCAAAGATCAACCCGACCGGGCAAATCGGATTTAAAGGCGCGGTGCTGGCTTTCCTTCTGAAATCCTGCATCGGTTCGGTTCTCAAAAAGCGTGTCGACCAGAGACAAGATCGCGCTGGAGGATCGGAAGGAATATTCCAGCGTCGAACCCCACAGTTTAGAGCCTGATTCAGTGAGTTTTCGGTCAAACTCCTCCTGCATCCGGTCAAAAGCCTGCGGATCGGCACCCTGAAAGGAATAGATCGATTGTTTTTTGTCGCCGACCACAAAAATCGTGCGCTCGACCCCTGATCGGGCCCCCTCCCCACTGGTGAATTCCTGAGCCAGTTTTTCGACCACATCCCATTGATCGGGGCTGGTGTCCTGCGCTTCGTCGACAAGTATGTGGTCGATACCCCCGTCCAGACGGTACAACACCCATTCGGCCACCGCCGGGTCATTCAGAACCTGACGTGCGCGCAGAATCAGATCGTCGAAATCCAGCCACCCCCGCAACTGCTTGCGGCGTTCATATTCCGGTAGGAATGCAGCGGCAAAGCGGTGCAATACAGCGGTTTTCAGGGCTGCAACCAGCGCCAGCCGGCGTTCGCGTGCAGCTTCAACCCGCAGCATGAGAGCTTCGAGTTGAGGCATCCGGTCCGCCAGCGCACCTTCGCGAAGGGGTTTGGTGGGAAAGCCGTTGATCTTGGCGGTGAACGGTTCTTTTGCGTCTTTTCCGGTCAGCAGCACGTCTTCCAGCATGGGCAAGTGAGCCAATCGTGCTTCGGTGAACCCTGCCAGCTTTGCCGCTGCCTTGGCATTATTGCCGCCACTTTCGAGCAATAGGGGCAAAATTGACTGGATCAGCTCAACCTCACCACCCAGGAAAACGCTTTGAAACAACGCATTATCGTCGAAATGCGAGGGCAGTTCGAAGCGTTGCAACAGATCAGACCAATCCAGTTGCTGCGCGAACAGGTTGCGTTTCTGGGTGATCGCCGCAGTCAGCTTGTCAAAGCCTGTATCGGTGACAAACCGGGCCACGTCTTCGACCAGCCTGGCCTGCGGGCCTTCTGCGAAATCTTCAACAATTTCTTCTCTTAGCAAAGCTGCCGCACGGTCTTCCATTTCCGAAAACTGCGGGCTGACCCCGGCCTCGAGCGGGAACCGACGCAGCAACGAGGCGCAGAACGAGTGAATTGTCTGAATCTTCAAGCCACCTGGAGTCTCAATGGCGCGGGCAAACAGGGTGCGCGCTTGGGCCAACCGGTCTGAATTGATGGCGCCAGTCACGCCCAGTTCGGCCAGGTCCTTTTGCAGCCTGACATCTTCCAGCATGGCCCATTTGCCAAGACGGTCAAACAACCGGTTCTGCATCTCGCTGGCAGCGGCTTTGGTATAGGTCAGGCAAAGAATGTGCTGCGGTTGGACGCCACCCAGCAGCAGGCGCGCCACCCGATCGGTCAGAACCCGTGTCTTTCCAGACCCCGCATTGGCGGCCAGCCAGGTCGAGGCATCTGGTCGCGCGGCCTGCACCTGCCGTTCGGTTGCTTCGTTGCGCGCGCTCATGTCAGGTCCTCGGGGCGCGTTTCGGCTGTCCGGTCCCACTCGCCGAACCGGGCCAGATGATCATAGTCACCGATATCCGTATCCTTGTGTAGCATTCGGCGGGACGAATACCCCTGATCAGGTTCTAAATAAGCTGAAATCAGCTCTTTCAGCTCGGCCAGAACCTTGTCGGCGGGTTCTTTCAGCAGCGGCGCGGGCACCTCTTTATAGGTACCGCCCATCCCGATGAAGATCGCCTCTGCCACAGCCATCGGGTCAAGCCCTTCGATACCGCCCTGCTCGGCCATTGCGGCCTCGATCAGCAATTGCTTGTCGAATTTGGACTGCTGGCTTTCTGTCGGAGGCGCGCCGGTTTTATAGTCGACGATCCGCAAGGCCCCCCGGCTGTTGTGATCGATCCGGTCAGCGCGCCCTGTGATGGTGAAATCCAGCGGGTTCAGCACCAGCTTCATCGCCGCTTCAAAGGCCACTGGCCCTCCATCGCCCCGGCGCGAAAGTTCGGCGCTGATAAAGCCGTCTGCGATCCGTTCCAGTCGCGCCAGCCACAGGTGTCGCGCCGTGGGCCATGCGACATGCTGCTCCAGCAATGCGTGCGCGCGCTTCAGGAAATTCTCACGCGTCAACAAGGCGTTGTCGAGCACGCTATCCTTGACGAAATGCTCGAGGATTTCGTGGATTACGATCCCCCGCAGCAACGCGTCGGGTGCCTGGACAAGCGGGTCGAGAGGTTTCAAACGCAGCACATGTTTGGCATAGATGGCATAAGGATCGCGGATTAGCCGCTTGATTTCCGTTACTGACAGGTGACGTGGACGCGCGGCAACTGGCGGGCGCGGGGATGGACGTGGCGCGGGGTCAATGCGCGGCGCGTCTTCCAGAGCGTCGGACCAATTCAGCCAGTTTTGGCCACGGGCGCGCATTTCGGCCAGCGCTTGGAGGCCACCCTGCTCAGGCAGGCCTTGCAACAGGTTTGTCAGCCGGTTCACCCAACGGGACGGCACCGTTTCCGCATCGTCCGAGCGGGTTGCGCGGGTTAGCCAGACCTCGGGCGCGCCGATGGCCTGTTGAAAATCATGCGCCGACAGGCCAATCCGCCGTTCGGGCAACAACAGGCCCGCCCTGTCCCGCATCTGCCGGTTCAGCCAGGGGTCGGGCGCCGGAGCTTCTGGCCAACTGCCTTCGTTCAATCCGCCAAGGATCAACAGGTCCGCACCTTGTACCCGCGCTTCGAGTGTGCCCCAGATCATGATATGCGGATGTGGTGCGTCGCGGTCGCGGACCTCTTCCCCTGCAAGCAACGCGCCCAGAAGATCGGCAAAATCATGGGCCATCATAGGCCCGCCATGTTGCGCCTCTTCCCTGAGGGAATTCAGCACTGCCAGTGCCTTTTGACCCGCGTTCTTGTCCCACAACGTGCCGGTTTCACCTGCACTGCCAGCCGAGATCGCCTCGGCCAGTGTTGTGACCCGATCTACCCAGTCGGAAAGCGCCAACTCGCCACCGATCTGTTGATCGCAGAAGTGGTGAACAACCCATTGAACCCAGGCCTCGGGGGCTTCTTTGCGTACTGCAAATGCGGTGAGGCTGGTGCCATCCGGAAATGGCGGGCCATTGCGGCGCAGGTCCAGTTCCAGATCACGCGTGTGCAGCAAATGGTTACCGCGTTCACTGCCGTCATGGCACAAAGGGTGTTTTAGCAAGGTAAGCAGCGCCTCGCCCTCCAGACGGCGCGTGAACAGACCAGCCACATGTCGCAGAAACCGGCCCGGAGGAGAGAGTTGCAGCGGCAAACCGGCGCTGTCATCCGCCAGAATGTTCCACCGATCCAGCGCGGCGCTGACCTGACGGGTCAACATGCGATCGGGCGTGATCAGGGCGGCGGTCTGACCGGTTTCAGCAGCCTTTCGCAGGCGCAGGGCAATGGCCAAAGCCTCGTCCCGCGGTGATTGCGCCTCGACCAGTGTCAGGTCTTTGGTTGCGCCGAGTAGATCAGCCAGTTTCGGGCCTTCGCTCATCCAGGCATTGGTGATCGGGGCCGGGCGCAAAGCCAGGGAAACCAGACGGTTACGGGCAGGCGAGGGGGCGTTCAGGTCTGTCCAGGGGGTGATCTGACCGGGTGACAGGCCCAGCCCGTGCATCAGCTTGCGAAACCGGTATTGCGGGTGATCTTCCGAAGTCAACGCATCATCCAACCCTTCCCAAACGTGATCCGGCTGGTCGAAATCGTATCCGGGCAGTACCAGCGCCCCTTGCGGCAAGCGCGCGACGGCGTCCATCAGCATCAGCGTGGTGCCGCGCGAACCGGTTGACCCGGCCAGAATAACCGGATGCAGGGGGGGATCGGTTTGCCAGCGGGCGATCAGGTTTTCGACCACGCGACGTTGGCGGGCCTGCGCGTCCATCACCTGCGAGCCCGTGTCAATGAAATGATCTGCGATACCGATAAAGCTCTGAGCCCGCGCCCAATGGCCGGACATGTCGCTGACATCCAGCCCCCGGATCGTGTCCGGTGACACACCTTCGCCCTGCATTTCGTCGATCAGCGCCGCCAGACTGTCGGACAGGTCAAAAACCGACGACCGCGCGGCCAGATCCGGTTGTTGTTCCAACAATTTGGCCACCAGCTGCGTCAGTTCCAGACGCCGCCGAAGGGGCGGAATGGCAGGTGGAATATGCGCCAGATCAGCGCTGTCCCCCAGATCGGTTAACAGCGAGATGCGGGGCAGCAGGCAAGGTGGCCCCTGATTGAACAGATCACGTACGCGCCGCTCCATGCGTCGCGTGTTCAACACCAGTTCCACCCGCGCCAAAGCCTCGGGCGGGCCTGAACAACGCCGCTTCAGACCGTCGACCAACGCCTTGGGGAAATCCGTACCGGGCGGAACAGCGAAGACGCGGGGAAGAGGTTCGGGGTCAAACATCGGCAAGCAAATCCTCGGCCAGAGCAATCCCATCGGGGTGACCCACATCACACCAGCGCCCGGGATACTCGATGCCGAACAAACGCCCCTGGCCGTGCATCTGGTTCCAAAGCAGATTCAACGAAAACGCCGGCTGCGAGATGGCGTGCAATCCTTGTGTCTTGAGGATCTGCGCGCCCCCGTAAACCAAGCCGGGCCCACGCGTGATCCGCCCCGCCTGATCAGCGGTAAAATCACCGGGCCCGTCGTGACCTATGGCCTGCGCAGTTGGAACACACATCAAAAGCGCATCCATGCGGGCCGGATCCCATGCGTTTTGCAGCAGTTTCAATGGATTTGGGCCGGACCAGATTGCGTCGGTATTCAGGGTGAACACTGGGTCGGTTCCCAGCAATGGCAGGGCTGCGCGCAACCCGCCGCCGGTTTCCAGGATCTCCGGCTCCTCCCGCGATATCAGAATGCCTTTAGGCCCGAGATGCGCGTCGAGCTGATCGGCGTGGTAATGCACATTTGCCGCTGTGCGAACAGGGCCAAGGTTGTCGACAAGATCCAGCGCATGGTCGATCAGGGGGCGCCCGGACACTTCGATCAGCGGTTTGGGTCGGTCCTTGGTCAACGCGCCCATACGGGTGCCAAATCCGGCGGCAAACAACATTACGGCAAAGGGTGATCCGGTCATTGCGGCCTCAGCCTGGCCAAATTCTGAGGTGTTGGTCGGGGCAGAGCGTCGTGCAGCAGCGAGGCCACCGAAACAAGGGCAGGGTGTTCCAGATCCCGCATGAGGTGCGACCAGACCGCCGGGATCATGTCCAGATATTGCGGCTTGCCGTAATCGGTTGCCAGCCGCGAAAAACCGCCAAGGATGCGAAGATTTCGCTGCGCGCCCAATACGCTGTACGCGGTCCGAAACTCGTGATCATCCATACCTGACCCTGCAATATAGCGGTTGATCATCTGCATTTCTGTCCCGACCGAAACATCGCGGCGAATGTCCTGAAGCAAGGACACCAGATCATAGGCGGGGTGCCCCAGCATGGCCAATTGGAAATCCAGCAATCCGACGCGCCTTATGCCGTCGCGCTCGGGCAGCCAAAGAAGGTTTTCCGCGTGATAGTCCCTTTGAATGACAACTTTGCCCCCAGAGGTTTCACGGTGCAGAATATCGGCAAACCGAAGTTCGAACCGGTCCAGAACGTCCTGATCAACATTGCCCTGAATTCCAGCGGCATATTTCGTAAGCGCCAGCGCCGCCAGGTCCGTCATCAGGGCCGGGTCGTAGGACGGTAGCGACAATAATGGGGCCTGATGCAGGTGAAGCAACACGTCTGTTGCGGCCTCGTACAAAAGGCGTTCTTTGGACGGGTCTTTTTTCAGAACACGTGCAAACAGATCATCACCCAGATCTTCCAGCAGCAGAAATCCATATTCAGCGTCTTCTGCGTAAATCTCGGGCGCACTCAGTCCAATCGAACGCAGATAGTCGGCAATGCGCACAAACGATTCGACGCTTTCGCCCTTGTCAGGTGGCGCATCCATCAGGACAGCCGTTCGCCCACTGACCGGATCGGTCACACGTTCGTACCGGCGGTTCGATGCGTCGCCGGCCAGTGGTGCACGCGTTGCCCCGGCCCAAGGAGTTTGTGCAATAAGGGCTTCTGCCAGGACTGTCCTGTTTGTCATCCGGCATTCTCCAGCTTTTTTACCCATTTCGGATCGGCCCATGACAAGGACACGTGGCGGGTATCTTCTGTGTCAGGGTCTGTTTCGAAGGCCAGCTTTAACGCAGCGGCAGGGGCTAGTGCGCCCAGCTTTTCCGGCCATTCCACAAGGCAGATTGCTGTGTCAAAGGCATCGACCAAACCCAGTTCATCCACTTCCTCTAACGCGTTCAGCCGATAAAGATCGCAGTGCCAGATCTCACCGGCCGGGGTGTCGTAGGTCTGAACCAAAGTGAATGTGGGTGACGGCACATCTTCCGGTTCAGGCATAAGTGATTGAATGAGGCTGCGTGCGAAATGCGTCTTGCCGCTGCCGATTGCACCACTAAGCAACAGGACATCCCCATCACTGAGCGAATACCCGACACGGGTCGCAAAATCTGCGGTTTCATCGGGCGATCTGAAGGTCAGGGTTTGGGGGGGCGTCGTCATGGCGCCACAATGACGTTCTGCCCAATCGGCTGCAACCCCGGTTCAGGCGCTGATCTGTTCCAACGGGGCGGTTTTTGTCAGAAGATCCACGGGTGCAAACCGCACGATCGTCGCACCGTTATGAACCGGTGAAACCGTGCAGTCCAAAGTGATGCCCGACCGCATCCGGATTTCAGCCGTCCACTCCGCCCGGTTATCCCGCATTTCGACGAAATCCCGGATCTCTCCCAGAATCGGCGTAGCAACACAATGCTCCTGCCACCGCCGCGTGACATCGGTGACCGTGTCGTTCTGAAAGCCGATTTCCTGTGCGTCGCCCCAAAGTTTTTCGTAGGCGTAGTTGGTAAGGGCCAGGGTGCCATCATCGGCAAATACAGCGATTGCATCGGCCAGCTTGTCCAATATAGATTGCATAAGATCCATCTCGGACCGGAAGCGGCGCGTCAACGTGATTTCTGCCGTAATATCTTCGAACAGAAACGCAACAGCCCCGTCGGGGTGCGGCCTGCCGCTTACAGAATAAACCGAGCCAGAGGGAAGCGACCATGTTTCGTGGTAATTGCCGCCCTCGGCCGCTTCGAGCAGGTCGTTCATCTGACGCCGCCATGTACGGTAGTTCTTGGGCTCTGGCATCATGTGCTGATCCCTTAGCCGGTCGAAGAAACTGCTGATATTCGGGCGGCAACTGAGGAAATCCGGCGGCAACGTGGTCAGATCAATCAGGGCCGGGTTGAACAGCGCCAGTTGCCGGTTGCGATCGAAAATGGCCAGGCCGATCGAAAGTTGAGCAAACGTCTTGGTCATGGTCTGCACGAACTTGCGTTGCGCGGTTTCCGCTTCGACAATGGCGTTGATGTCTGTGGCGTAACATAACCGCCCGTCTTCCTGTTCGATCTGCGTCAGATCGAACCACAACTTGCTGTTGGACCCAGTCACATCTACCGAAACCCTTGATTTTCCAAGCGACGGCGCATCAGAGGTGCCCGGAAACAGCGGGGCAGTCAGATCGGCATCCTGACCACGCGCCCGGCGAACAAGCGTGACATAAGTCGCATTGCACCATTGCACCTGGCTGTAGTGATCCAGCAACCATACCGGATAGGGGGCCTGTTCCATGGCCAGACGGCTCGGTTCACTCAGCGTGCTTGACCCAGTCGGAGAAATTCTGGCCGGTTCGTGCAGACGCACGCGGACAATCCCGTCGATCCATTCACACACGATTTCGCGTTCGACTGTGCAATCAATGGCCGAGATTACCAGTACATTTTGATCGCGAACCTTTTCGGGTGTTTCGGGGAAGGTGGGGAAATCCCTTTGCAGCAGGCGGCGCAAGTCCTGCCAGCTTCCAACATGTTCGAACCCGGCAAGCGCGATATCGGAGTGGCTGATCAGGTGATCACCATCAAACAGGAATACCGCATCGAACAGGGATGTTGTCGAAAACAAACCAAAGACATCGTCGCGTCGCGTCTGGCGTGGCAATAACCACTGCACGGCAAAGCATCCCGATACCAGGCTGATCGCGGCCAGAATGATCCAATCGGCCATGAATATCCCCAAGGTAGAACAAACCCCGGCTGACTATGGGCAGGATAGGTTAACGGCTCCTTAACTCACACCTGAATGCGTTTGTTGGAACCGGATGGAACCGGCGTGTCACCCTTTTGCGCGTCAATCAGGTTGCGCGGCCACGAGACTTTGACGATCGCGCCTGTCCGGTCCTTGTGATCAGTCAGATGCTGATACGGATCCGTGCCATTTGCGAATTTCAGCTCGGCACCGCTGCGTTCCAGCAACGTTTTTGCGATGAACAGTCCCAGTCCCATGCCTTCGTATTCCGGCCGGGTTCGCAGGTCGGCTTCGGCCCGTCTGCGGCGCATGAAGGGATCACCTATGCGTCCAATCATGTGCGACGGGTAGCCGCGCCCGTCATCCATGATGCTGACGGTGATCCTGCTGTCTGTCCATTCGGCTTCGACCCAGACATTGGCGCGGGCGAAATCCACGGCATTCTGGATCAGGTTGCGGAGCCCGTGAATGATCTCGGGCTTTCGCAGGATCGAGGGTTGCAGCACGTCTCCGCCCTGCGTCGGGCCTTCGGAAAAATGAACGACCTTGCCCCGGTCAACATGCGGTTCGGCGGCTTCGTTCACCACCGTCGAAAGCGGAGCCTGCCGCAAATGCAGGTCATCTTTTCCGGCACGACCCATGTCGCGCAAAATGTCGCGGCACCGATCAGCCTGCTCGCGGATCAAGGCGGCGTCTTCCTTGAGGTCGGGGCGGTCGTCCAGCTCTTCGATCAGTTCCGCACTTGTCAGTTTGATCGTGGCCAAGGGGGTGCCCAACTCGTGCGCGGCAGCGGCGACCACGCCACCCAGATCGGTCAATTTTTGCTCGCGGGCCAGCGCCATATGGGTGGCAGCCAGCGCTTCGGACATGGATTGAACCTCGGAACTGACGCGGTGAGAATAAGCACCGATAAAGACGATGGCGATAATAATAGCCGCCCAGTTGCCAAACAGCAGGATTTCCGGAATGTCCAGAAACACTCCGATGTTGGTCCGCAGCGGCAGGTGGAATTCCGCCAGCAGAGTGGTCAGAACAATCGCAACAGCCCCGACAATCAAGGTCGACCGTGTGCTCATCACATTGGCGGAAATCGTGACCGGCCCCAAAAGCAGAAGGGCAAAGGGGTTGTTCAGACCGCCCGTCAGATACAACAAGATCGACAGTTGCAGCAGATCGAACAGAACCATCAGGAAGTTTTCGAACTCGGACATCCGCTTGTTCTGTGGAAACAACAGAATGGCAGTCAGGTTACCCATGACCGAGATCCCGATGGCCAGATAGCACAGGCCCAGTTCCAGCTGCACGTGATAGTATTGCTGGGCCACGGTGATGGCGGTGATCTGACCAAAAATGGCAACCCATCGCAACAGGATCAGGGTACGCAGGCGGATCCAGCTGCTGCGTTCCTGGCCGCGCCAAAAAGTCTGATTGGAATCTGCCATCGGTCGCTTATGTCCTGTTGCAAAGGCTGGTCATCTTGTTAGGTGTCCCGGCCGGAACGATCAACAACTCCTTGCGACCGGAAAACCGAAATGACCCGCCTATACGCAATTCTTGCAACTCTCGTTCTGGCTATTGGCCTAGGTGCGATGTGGCTTTTGACGCGTGGGGGCGGTTCCGGTGACCAGTTTGCACAGTGCCGATCCGGGCAGATCGCCGGGGGGACCGCTGCTATCGGCGGGCCATTTGAACTGGTGAATGGCAAGGGTGAGACGGTGACCGACAAAGACGTGATCACCGAACCCACACTTGTCTATTTCGGCTATACATTCTGCCCCGATGTCTGCCCGTTTGACATGTCCCGCAATGTTGAGGCCGTGGATATCCTGAACCAGCGCGGGCAGTCGGCAACGGCGCTGTTCATCTCGATCGATCCCGAACGGGACACGCCCGAGGTTGTGGATGATTATGCCTTCAATCTTGGCGGCAAGACGATTGCGTTGACCGGTTCGCCCGAACAGGTCAGGGCGGCGAGCAAGGCTTACAAGACCTATTACAAGGCACAGGATAAAAGCGACGAATTCTACCTTGTTGACCATTCCACCTTCACCTATCTGGTGACGCCCGAACATGGTTTCCTTGAATTCTTCAAGCGCGATGACACCGCCGAACAGATGGCGGACAAGGTCGGGTGCTTTCTGGACCAGGCCGCGCCTTAACAAGGTTGTTTGACCTTTGTTTCTGCGCTGCTATTACTCATGTTTAAGCCAAAGGCATGAAATAGCGGAAAGACCTAACATATGGCAGACAGTTCTCAGCTTGATATCGGCCCTGACAAATCCTTGCTTTTGGTGGATGATGACGAGCCGTTCCTGAGACGTTTGGCCAAGGCCATGGAAAAGCGTGGGTTCGAGGTTGAAACCGCAGGATCCGTCGCCGCAGGTCGCGCAATTTCCACCGCCCGCCCACCGGCTTACGCAGTTGTTGACTTGCGACTGGAGGATGGCAACGGTCTGGATGTGGTTGAGGTTCTGCGCGAAAAGCGCCCTGACAGCCGGGTTGTGGTTCTGACCGGGTACGGGGCGATTGCGACCGCAGTCGCCGCGGTAAAAATCGGCGCAACCGATTATCTGTCGAAACCCGCCGACGCCACCGACATCACCAATGCGCTGCTGGCCAAGGGCGACGAACTGCCCCCGCCGCCGGAAAACCCCATGAGCGCGGACCGCGTGCGTTGGGAGCACATCCAGCGGGTTTATGAGCTGTGCGACCGGAATGTCAGCGAAACCGCACGGCGGTTGAACATGCACCGCCGGACCTTGCAGCGGATACTGGCGAAGCGCAGTCCGCGTTGAGACTATAACCTAATCACCGCAAAAAACCCCACTCAGCGTCACTGAAGGGAACACTTTATTTCAGCGCAAAGCTGCTGTGTCAGGTGACGATAACCGATTGGATTGGGGTGTAGGCCGTCCGATGTCCACTTGTCGATGTTATCACTATACCCGGGAGGGGAGTTGAGAAACGTGCAGTTTCCCATCTCCAAGCAAGCTTGTTGTGCTGCAATGTTGTAGGTGGTTCGAAACGTTTCGTTTTCGATAGTCCAAGTTTCGCTTGCGACAGGCAGAACGGCACGCCAGATCAATCTGTCTACGGAGGTGAACACATCCGCTAACTGCTTAACATATTTCGGAACCTCCTCCAGAGGTGTGTCGTTCAGGGCGTCATTAACCCCAACACCCAAGTACCAGACCGGAACATGAGTGATGAGCTCCGGGTGTACCCTTGCTATTAAGCCTTGGGTTGTGTCCCGACTGATTCCCAGATTCAATGCGTTTGAAACGATGTTGCTGGTTAGCCATCCCTCGATGATGGAATCACCAATAAATGCGATTTGAATATTCGGTGACGCTAGAGCTTGGGAAATCGGTCGTTTGTGCAGCCACACCATTGTCTGATAGTGTTTAGTTTCTGTGACGGGAGTATGCGCTCCGGTAAGCTTGCGTACTGTCTTCGCCAGATACCCAGTTCTGATCAACACGGCTGCTAGCGCCAGGATCAGCACCAAATTTGTTGCAAGCAAGATCCGGTTCCCAATCGGTCGTTTCGCGCTCATTTCACCATTACCTTTAGCTGTTCAGGTTGCACGTCGCTAAAGTAGCGCGAGAAGCACTGTGTGCCGATCTGTGTAGGCTTTCCTTACTTCGACCGGTGGTCTCAGCGTAATCTCCAATCCCTCCATCACCGCTTTATCCGGGCGACCAAAGAATTTCGTTGCCTCAGCGTCAGAAAACCCTGCGATTTGGGTGGCCTCCATCCAGGCGCTGATCTTGTCGGCCTTCTTGATCTGCCGTTTCACCGCTTTTGGCACCTCAGCGGGCAGGCCGAACCGAATGTGGATCGCCGCCGCCAGCCGGTCGTCCAAGGCGCCGTAACCGGGGCCCACAGCGGATTTGACCGGCGAAATCATGTCGCCGATCACGTATTCCGGCGCGTCATGTAACAGGGCTGCCAACCGCCACTTGACGGGTGCCTTGGGGGCTATTCTTCCGAAGAGTTCCTCAACCAACAGGGAGTGTTCGGCCACGGAATAGGCGAAATCGCCGCGTGTCTGCCCGTTCCAGCGCGCCACAAAAGCAAGCCCATGGGCGATATCTTCTATCTCGATATCCACCGGGGTCGGGTCCAGGAGGTCCAGCCGACGCCCCGACAACATGCGCTGCCATGCTCTGGGTTGTGTTGCCATTTTGCTATGCCTCGCCTGACCGGACGCGATTGCGCCATATTTTTGTGTTATGATGTACCTGTCTGGATCACTTGCTGCCAACAGTTTCTTGAGCATTTGTGCTTTGAAACGGCGCGCCATGATCCCGACATCAAAACCGAGGGGGGCACATGCTTCTCCCGGTGTGCTCCTCTCGACCGTGAAACGCGAAACGATAGGAGTTTGTCATGTTCAAGCGTTTATTCGCCATTGCCCTGACCTTTGGAATGGCCGCGACCGCCCCACCAGCTTTTGCCCGAAGTTGCGCAGATCGCGACGATATTGTCGCCAAATTGCAGGAAAACTACGCCGAGGAATTGGCCTTTGGCGGTTTGCAAAAGACGCGCGACGCGCAATCTGTGATGGAGGTCTGGGCCTCGAAGGAAACGGGCAGTTATACCGTTTTGGTAACCAATGCGAACGGGATCAGTTGTATTGTTGCCGTTGGCACCGATTTTTTTGAAGCGATACCAAAGATAAAAATCGAAGGCACGCCAAGCTGAAAGCGGCCAGCAGGCTTCCGGTAACAGTCTTCAAAGTTGCCACCTGCCCCAAGGAGTGCTAGGGGCAGCCGGGACTGTGATTTACCGAAAATGGAGCGCCTGATGGCCGTGGACTATATCGTTAAAGACATTTCGCTGGCCGGGTTCGGCCGCAAGGAATTGGACATTGCCGAAACCGAGATGCCGGGGCTGATGTCCCTGCGTGCGGAATATGGGGACAGCAAGCCTCTGACAGGTGCGCGTATCGTTGGGTCGCTGCACATGACCATCCAGACCGGCGTTCTGATTGAAACGCTGGTTGCGCTGGGTGCGGATGTGCGCTGGGCGTCGTGCAACATCTTCTCGACTCAGGACCATGCCGCCGCCGCGATTGCCGAGGCGGGCATTCCCGTCTTCGCCATCAAGGGTCAGACGCTGGAAGAGCATTGGGACTATCTGGATAAATCCTTCCTGTTTGAAGACGGTCCGAACATGATCCTCGACGATGGTGGCGACGCGACCCTGTACATCCTGCTGGGCGCACGTGCCGAAGCGGGCGAAGACATCATCCCAGTTCCGGGTTCGGAAGAGGAAGAGGTGATCAAGAAGCAGATCGCCAAGCGCATGGCGGCCAGTCCCGGTTGGTTCACCAAGATGCGCGACCAGATCCAAGGCGTGTCCGAGGAAACCACCACCGGCGTGAACCGTCTGTATCAGCTGGTGAAAGACGGCCATCTGCCGTTCCCGGCGATCAACGTGAATGACTCGGTCACAAAATCGAAATTCGACAATAAATACGGATGCAAGGAATCGCTGGTTGACGGTATTCGCCGCGCCACCGACACCATGATGGCCGGTAAGGTTGCCGTGGTTTGCGGCTATGGCGACGTGGGCAAGGGCTCGGCCGCCAGCCTGCGCGGCGCGGGTGCGCGCGTGAAGGTGACCGAAGTTGACCCGATTTGCGCGCTGCAGGCTGCGATGGATGGGTTCGAAGTGACCTTGCTGGAAGACGAAGTTGCCAGCGCGGATATCTTCATCACCACCACCGGCAACAAGGACGTGATCCGCATCGAGCATATGCGCGAGATGAAGGACATGGCCATCGTTGGCAATATCGGTCACTTCGACAACGAGATTCAGGTGGCTAGCCTGAAGAACCACAAGTGGACCAACATCAAGGAGCAGGTGGACATGATCGAGATGCCTTCGGGCAACCGTCTGATCCTGCTGTCCGAAGGCCGTCTGCTGAACCTTGGCAATGCCACAGGTCACCCGTCTTTCGTGATGTCGGCTTCGTTCACCAACCAGGTTCTGGCACAGATTGAACTGTTCACCAAAGGTGACCAGTACGAGAACAAGGTCTACATCCTGCCCAAGCATCTGGACGAAAAAGTAGCTCGCCTGCATCTGGATCGCATCGGTGTGAAGCTGACCCAGATGGATGCGGATCAGGCCGCTTATATTGGCGTCAAGCCAGAAGGTCCGTACAAGCCGGAACACTATCGCTACTGATTGTCGTCTGACGATGACACAGAATAACGGACGCCGCCGGTTTCTTTACTTGGCGGCGTTCTTCGTTTTCAGGATTTTGGTTGTGATGATCGTGCTGGGCTGCGGCGGCTGGGTGCTGTTGGCGCATCCAAAGACACCTGTGCCATCGCACTGGAACCCGTTGCGCGACCTGAAGGTCAGCGCACCGGTCACGCCGGTCACCCGATATCAACTGAACCGCGCCGTGGCGGATGAAATCCAGTGTCGGGCTACGTTGGCCGAAGCGGGCGTTCATTTCGAGGCGATGGAGGATCTGGTCGTTGATCAGAACTGTGGCATTGCCGCACGCGGCCTTCTGACCCGCCTGGCCACCTCGCATATCGAAGCCGTTGAAACCAGTTGCGCCACAACATTGCGGCTGGCGATGTGGGAACACCATGTCGTGCTGCCGGCCGCGCACGAACTGCTTGGAACCGGTATTGCCCGATTGCGCCATGTTGGAAGTTACAACTGCAGGCGTATGCGCACCCTGAAGGGTGAAAACAACGGATGGAGCAGCCATGCCCGTGCGGACTCGATCGATATCATCGGTGTAGAGACGAGCGATGGCCGCGTGCTGACCCTGTTAAATGACTGGCAGGGCTCTGGCGCCGAACCCGCGTTCCTGCGACAGATCTGGCGGGGCGCGTGCGACTGGTTTCGTGTGGTTCTGGGCCCGGACTTCAATCGCTTGCACGCGGATCATTTCCACCTGCAAGGTAATGGCTGGGGGTACTGCAGATAGGTCTTGCATTCTGTGCCTTCCAGCCCCCGTTAAGGGGGAGGAAACGCAGTTTTTTATCCTTTTTGGCAGACCTGTGACACGTCTAATCTCGGCTATCGGTGATTGGTGCCGGATTAACGGATAAAGGAGATTGGGACATGGGCAAGCGCGACGAGCTGATCGCCAAATACGCTGAAGATCTGAAAAACAAGTGTGGGATGAACCCCGATATGGACCTGCTGACCAAGGTCACAATCGGTTGCGGCCCGGCGATTTATGACGCAGATGCGGCAACTGTTGCAGCCAGCCAGGAGTCCGAGTTGGAAACCGTCAAGAATAACTTCCTGATCAAGAAACTGGGCCTGTCAGATGGTCCCGAGCTGATGGCAGCGATCAACAAAGCCATGGAAACCTATGGCATGTCCGAGCGCAACAAATACCGCGCCGTGGTTTATTACATGCTGACCAAGCATTTCGGAAAAGAAGCCGTTTACGGCTGATCTAACCGCGCATTCCTGAAACGCCTGTCGTCTACCCGGCAGGCGTTTTGTATTTGAATTGTTTTTTAAGGACTTGGCGTTTGAAACGCCGGGTGCGGTTGGGCTAAGGTCAAACCGTGACCAGGACGGTCAGAACCAGACATTTCCATACGCGTGTGGTGAGTAGGGAGCACGCGGGGGTAGGGAAGGTTCTGTATCGTCAGAACCTTCCCTCATTATTCATCTGAACTCTTTTAGGATACGCGCGATAAGGTTTTCTGCGCTGTCAGGCTGAACGGTTGAATTGTCGTCCGCATTTCCGCCGCTGCCTTCCAGATAAACCTCGATCCGCCCCGGGCGCGTCTTGCTGCCCGAGCTTGTGAAGTCCCGTGCGATACCCCCAAGGGCATCGGCGGCCATCGCGGCGTTTTCGGCGTCATCGGGATGGTAAAACCGGACCTGGGTTTCTCGGACCCGGTATCCCACCCGAGCTGTTGCCACCACCGTTGCCTGACCTCGGGCAAGCAGTTCCAATGCCCGGTTGCTGGTCTCTTGCGAAACTCTCGACGGTACAAAAAGCGAGACCTCCAGACCAATGGCTGGCGCCAAAAGAAGCGGTTTCACCTCGGTGTAGGGTCGATTGGCGGGTGTGTCGATCTCTTGCGGAACGGGATTATGGGCTATCTGCGACATTTGCGATAACCCGTCCTTGTTCAGCGGATTGAGATTGCGAAATCGTGGATCATACCAGGCTGGAATCGCGGCTTGAATGTCTGAAGCAGTTGCGACGGCCAACATGGGTTCCATCTGGGCAGGAATGAAAATCTTGGGCGGCGTTAAGGAAACCTCCGGCTTCGCTGTTGCCGCTTCAGGATTCGGGCCGGTTGCAAACTCGCTTTCCGGCAAGACAGCGTTTTCCGGTTCCTGGGAAGGGGTTGCACTGGATTGATCCAAAATAACCGGATCGACTGACCGGCTATTTGGCTCGTCCAAGGGTTTGCTGACGTCAGCGGGTATTGAGAGAGGCTCAGGCTCAGGGGGCCCTGAAACCAACAGATCCTCTGGCGTAGGGGTGTCTTTCGGGTCCGGCAGGCTGGTGGTTGCAGCCTCAGGCGGTTCTTCGGGGACCAAGAAGGCTTCAGAAAGCACATTCAGAACGGCCTGGTCTTCTGCGTCTGCGGATGGCCAGTCATTTAAAAGATTTGCAGCGACCCATTGCAAGGCCGCCCCACACAAAAGGGCAAACAGTACTAACGCGACCCAAGTTTTCCGTTTTTTTCTGACGCGCGGTTTGTCCAGATTTAGCGAGCGGACCCGCTCGGTAACGATCTGCTCTGTATCTGTATCATCCGGCGGGGGTGGTTCGTCTGTCTGGACAGATGTCGAAACAGGTTCTTCCGACGTCTCTTCTTGCGCCTTCGCAAGCACCGACGCGCGCTTTTCCCGCGCCTCTTTCAGGCGCGCTTCCCAGGTTTTCGTGCTTTTCGCAGCAACGGTGTTATCGAGTGTCCCGTTGCCGTTTTCAGTGTCAGACACGGGGTTCAAACTTTCAAAACATATCGAATTTATCCGAACAACACCAAGCGGTTACGACCAGAGCAATCATAACCTTCAGATCCCTACCCGGCGTAGCCCTTGGAAACATAACACCTTGCCGGACGTTTGAGAAGTTTTGCACCTGATACAGGACGGCAGGTTAATCCGGCTGCGTTTCACCCAAGGCGCAAACCACTTTCCATTGATCGTCTGTTACCGGCTGAACCGACAAACGAGAGTTTTTCACCAGCGCCATGTCGGAAAGCCGTTCGTCGGCCTTGATCTGGTCCAGTGTCACGGGTTTGGAAAAGGGTCGGACGGCCTTGATATCCACGCATTCCCAGCGCTCATCATCGGTGGAACTGTCGGGATGTGCCTCGGCGCATACTTCGACAATACCCACAACCGATTTGTCCTTTTGAGAGTGGTAGAAGAACCCCCAATCCCCAATGGCCATCTGACGCATGAAATTGCGCGCCTGATAGTTGCGCACACCGTCCCATTCCTCGCCCGTGTCCCCCTTGGCCATTTGCTGTTCCCAGCTCCAGGTCGAAGGTTCGGACTTGAAAAGCCAATATGCCATCAGCCGATCACCTTTTTCCAGGGAATCAGTTCAACCGACTGGAACAATCCAGCCTTCGCATAGGGGTCATTATCTGCCCAGTTTTGCGCAGCAGCCAGATCTTCGACGTCGAGCACAACCAGCGAACCGATCATGGCGTCGCCATCCAACAGCGGCCCTGCCTGCGATACAACACCCGTTTCTTCGATATAGGCCAGATGGGCCGCGCGATTGTCCAACCGGGTCTGCAGTGCCCCGGCTTTGTCACGGGCGATGAGTGCGATCAGCATGTTATTCCTCCTTGAGTGGGCGATTGAGCAGGTTTTGGATGGCCTCGGTCACACTGTAGGCACCATGGCTCAGATCCGCCACAGTTGTACTGATGGGCATGTCCAGCCCTTCCTTGACGGCAATCTCTGACATGGCGCGCGCGGTGGCGACGCCTTCGACGGTAGTATGTTGGTCAAATGGTTGGCTCAGACCCAAACTAAGGCCAAAACGGTAGTTTCGGGACAGTTCTGAGGAGCAGGTCAACACCAGATCCCCAAGCCCGGACAAACCCATCAGGGTGTCAGAGCGCGCGCCACGCAGGGTGGCAAAGCGCTGCATTTCCGCAAAACCGCGAGTCATCAACGCGGCCCGGGCGCTGTCCCCCATCCCCGCGCCGATTGCTGCGCCGCAACCGATGGCCATGATGTTCTTCAGCGCCCCACCAAGTTCAGCACCTATGGTGTCAGTGGTCCGATAGAGGCGCAGGTTTGCAGTGGCCAGTTTGGTCTGCAATGCTTTGCCAAGATTCGTATGACCGCAAGCCAGCGTTAACGCAGTGGGCAAACCGCGCGCTATGTCATCAGCAAAACTGGGCCCTGTCAGCAAAGCGATCGGGGCGTCGGGGACAACATCCCTGATGACCGCAACGGGCCCGAGGCCAGAATCCAACTCTATCCCCTTACAGCAAGCGACCAGTGTCTTGCCGCGCAGCACCGGGGCGTGATCCTGCAAGGCGCTTCGCAATTGCTGCATGGGAACGGCCAAAAGCAGAATGTCAGCCTTCGACGCCTCAGCGATATTTGCGGTTACGGCGATGTTCGTGGGTAAGGAAACCCCAGGCAGCCGGGTGGAGTTTTCGCGCGTCTCGTACATCTGCCGCGCCTGATCGGCGTTTCTGGACCACAGCGTTACTGGCCCGTTGCCTGATAGCGAGATCGCCAAAGCGGTACCAAACGCGCCGGATCCCAGGACAGATATGTTCATGCCTTGGCCCCTTTCTTACCGCTGCCCAGCATGGCCGGGCTGCGTTGATCCAGCGGCCAGCGGGGGCGGGCAATCAGGTCCAGACCGTCGCGCGCGCCGGTGCGAAAGCGTTCAAGACCCGCATAGGCAATCATCGCGGCATTGTCCGTGCACAAAGCCAGCGGAGGTGCCGTAAACCGAGCGCCTTGCTGGGCGCAAACAGACTCTAACGCTGTCCGAATGGCCGAATTCGCTGCCACCCCACCTGCGACCGCGACAACGGGATCAGCAGGGTTGTGATCAAGATACAGATCAATCGCGCGGCGGGTTTTCTCGGCCAATGTGTCCACTATGGCCTGCTGGAATCCTGCGCACAGATCAGCACGGTCCCGACGGGTCAACCCACCCTTGTCGGCCACGATCTGGTCGCGCATCCGCATCAACGCTGTTTTCAGCCCCGAAAAAGACAGGTCACAGCCGGGCCGGTCGAGCAGTGGCCTGGGAAAGCGGAACCGCTGGGGATTACCATCACGGGACTCAGCCTCGACAGACGGGCCGCCGGGTTGCGACAGGCCCAGCAGGCGAGCGGTCTTGTCAAAGGCTTCCCCAGGTGCGTCGTCGATTGTACCGCCCAGGCGGGCAAACTGCTCGGGACTATGGGCGATCAGGTATTGGCAATGGCCGCCCGACACCAGAAGCATGAGGTAAGGGAAGGCGATGCCGTCCGTCAGGCGGGGTGTCAAGGCGTGACCGGCAAGATGATTGACGCCAATCAGCGGCAAGCCCGTGGCGACGCTCAGCCCTTTGGCGCACATGACACCGGACATGACCCCTCCGATCAGACCGGGCCCGGAGGTGACGGCAATAGCGTCCATGTCGCGAAGTGACAGACCGGCGGCCTCCAGCGCCTGCATGACACAGACATCCAGCTTTTCGGCATGCGCACGGGCCGCAATCTCGGGTACGACACCGCCAAAGGCGCTGTGCAGATCGGTTTGACCGTGCACCACAGAAGACAGGATCTCGGCTTTGGCACCTTCGGTCTGGCGCACGACAGCTGCGGCTGTGTCGTCACAGCTGCTTTCCAAACCCAATACGGTAAGTGTTTGCACCATCACCCTGATCCGTTGCATCATGTATATACGGCGGGGTATCACCCTGCGCGGATGCAAACAATCCTGAAGGGTCAAGGCGCCACACGTTGTTTTTGTTGATGACCCGCCCCCGCTCCGCCTCGGAAAGGTTTGTCGAGCAGCTGCCAACCCGCGTCAGATCCCGGGTTCAGGTCCTCTATTCGCCGATCATGGAAATCCGGCCTCTGCCAGTTGCGGTGGATACCAAAGGTGTAAAGGGGTTGATCTTTACTTCAGCCAATGCGGTAAATGCGGCGGTCTCGAAAGGTGTTGACCGCACTCTGCCGGCCTATTGCGTGGGACCCGCAACAACCGGTACCGCGAAAGGGCATGGGTGGCAGGCCAAGATGGTTGGAACCACGGCAGAAGAATTGGTCGGGCATCTGCTCAAGCATCGGCCCAAAAGCCCCCTTTTGCACCTGCGGGGTGAGCATACACGGGGCAATGTCGCTGGCAGCCTGACCGAATCTGGTCTGACCGTTCGGGAACAGCCAGTCTATCAGCAGCGGTTGTTGCCGCTAACACCCGAGGCCACCGAGGCCGCCGAAGGAAATCTGCCGATAATTGCTCCGCTTTTCTCGCCGCGCACGGCGCGACATTTTGCCGATATTTGGGCCGGATCAGCCCCCCTTTGGCTGGTTGCGATCAGCCAGGCTACGGCTGACCCCCTTTATTCTTTGGACTATGAGCACCTGAAGATTGCAAAACATCCGACACCGAAGAAAATGCGTAAAGCTGTTAAAAAGCTTGTGAAACATGTGTTGCGGGTTGAGGGTGGCGAGGTCCCCGATTAACTTAACCTGGGCTGTTATTCATCTGAATTTGGATTCGATAAGGGGAATATTGCGGTGGCTGGTAAGAAGAAATCCGATCAAAAGCCGGTGGAACCCCTCCTAGCGGATGATGCAGTCGAAACTGATCTGCGGCAGGACGATACGCCTGTTGACCCGGCTGAACCTGTAGAAGAAGACCTGTCCGAAGCCGAAGCCGAAGCCGAAGCCGAAGCCGAAGCCGAAGCCGAAGCCGAAGCCGAAGCCGAAGCCGAAGCCGAAGCCGAAGCCGAAGCCGAAGCCGAAGCCGAAGC